>JBEBXO010000014.1:0-44401 GCA_040391585.1 Paenimyroides ummariense
AGATGTAGACAGTATCATGAAAATGTACACCTACGATCCGGTTTCAGACAAGTACCTTTATACCGTTACCAATAATGGATACAATCTGGAATATCCTATGGTGCTAACCCGTAAACAGTACGAGGATATTTTGTTAAAGGCAGCCATGCGAGAATATTATGCAAAACGTTTGGCAGCTGCCGAAGACCGATTAAGTGAAGAAGAAAAGAAAGATCTTTTACCGGGCTATTATGTAAATTCTAAATTGTTCGAAACCATTTTCGGCGGTAATACTATCGATGTAAAACCAAGCGGTTCGGTAGAATTAGATTTAGGAGTACGTTTTTCAAAACAAGACAATCCAATTATTTCGCCAAGAAACCGCAGAACTTTTGCGTTAGATTTTAACCAGCGTATTAATTTAAGTTTGCAGGGAAAAGTTGGTACGCGCTTGAATACCGATATCAATTTTAACAACCAGTCTACGCTCGATTTTCAAAAACAGATGCTTAAGCTAAATTACGAACCCGATGAAGATGCTATTCTTCAAGGTTTAGAAATTGGTAACGTAAGCATGCCGGTAAACAACTCGTTGGTTCGCGGTGCTCAAAATCTGTTCGGGGTAAAAACCAAGTTACAGTTTGGGCGTACTACCATTACCGGGGTGGTTTCTAAACAAACATCAGAACGTAAAACTATTGTTGCCGAAGGTGGTGGAACCGTAGAAAACTTTGAACTTTTTGCGTTAGATTACGAACAAAACCGAAATTTCTTTTTATCGCAATACTTCAGATACCAGTACGATAATGCTTTAAGAAATTATCCGTATATCGACAGTCGCGTGCGTATTACACGGGTAGAAGTTTGGGTAACCAACCGTCAAAACCGTGTAGGGCAAACAAATAACAACATGCGTAATATTGTGGCGCTGCAAGATTTGGGAGAAGCACGTTTAAGCAACGCAAGCACCGATCGTATTATTGGATTGGATTTAACAGCGAACCCTACTTTCTTTGGCACATCGCAAGTGAACGCTCCCGTTGATAATAAAAACAACCAGTTTAATCCCGGAGCTATCGGTACCAATTTTTTAAACGAAGGCATCCGCCAGATTAATACGGCGCAAGGTGGTTTTAATATTCCCGTAACCGAAGGTCGTGATTATGTAAAGCTGGAAAACGCCCGCAAGTTAATAGGTAACGAATTTAAGTTTCATCCGCAGTTGGGGTACATTACCTTACAACAACCTTTAAACAACGATGAGGTTTTGGCGGTAGCTTTTGAATATACCGTTGGCGGTAAAGTGTATAAAGTGGGTGAATTTGGTACAGATGGAGTAGATGCTACGGTTATTGGTCAAGACGGAAACAACCAAGATATACCAACAACACAAAGTTTGGTATTAAAAATGCTGAAAAGTACTTTGGCTTCGGTAGATGAACCTGTTTGGGATTTAATGATGAAAAACATGTATAAAATCCCGAATACAAGTTTTATAGAAAAAAAAGGTTTCCGTTTAAACATTATGTACACCGATCCTTCGCCGTTAAATTATATTTCTCCGGTTGCAGGAACAACTTTACCCGAAAATGTAGCAAACACGCCTTTGTTAAATGTGTTTAATTTAGACAGATTAAATTCTACCGATGATCCGCAGGCAGGCGGCGACGGTTGGTTCGATTATATTGCCAATGGTCTTACAAACAATCCTTTTAACAACAACAACCAAAGTGGTGGTTACGGCAATAATAACAGCACCGCTTTACAAAATACCAATAAGTTTGAAGGAATTACGGTTGACGAAGAAAGCGGACGTATTATTTTTACAACAGTAGAACCTTTTGGAGAACATCTGTTTAAAAAACTTTCTAACGGTGCATCAGAAAATTATGATATTGATGCCAGTTACAACCCCAACCAGAAAAAATACGTGTACAAAAACTTATACCGCAATACGTACACTAAAGCATTACAAGAAAGTGAAAAAAATAAGTTTCAGTTAAAAGGAAAATCAAGCAGCTCTGGTGGCGATGGTATTCCTATTGGTGGATTCAATGTTGCAGAAGGATCTGTTGTGGTAACTGCCGGTGGTAGAACTTTGATAGAAGGTGCCGATTATACGGTAGATTACCAACGTGGAATGGTTCAAATTTTAGATCCGTCATTAAAAGAAAGTAACACACCTATTGAAATTTCTGTGGAAGAAAACTCTATGTTTTCTCAAAACCGCAGAAGCTTTTTCGGGGTGCATGTAGATCATCAGGTGAACGATAAATTAATTTTAGGAGCTACTTATTTAAGGCTAACCGAACAGCCTTTAACGGTAAAATCAAACTATGGCGAAGAATCTGTAAACAATACCATTTATGGTTTTAATGTTAATTACAATACCGATTTGCCATTTTTAACCCGTTGGGTAAACAAGCTGCCAAATATCGATACCGATGTAATGTCTACCTTAACTTTTAAAGGAGAATTTGCGTATTTAAAGCCGGGTGCTTCTAAAACAGATCAGTTAAATGGGGAAGCAACGTCTTTTATCGAAAATTTCGAAGGTACTCAAAGTAATATCGATGTACTTAACCCAACCATGTGGTTCTTATCGTCGGTACCAGTTGGTTTTGGCGAAAATTTTACCGATCTGCAATCAGGTTATCGTCGTGCAAAAATGTCGTGGTATAATATCGATCAAATTTTTCATAATCCTTATCGTCGTCCAGATGGTATAACTGATGCTATGGTTTCTTCGAACAAAACCCGTCGCATTAATAAATACGAATTATTTCCTTCAATGGATATTGCCGAAGGCGAACTGTTAACAATTAATCCGTTAAATTTAACCTATTATCCTAAAGAGCGCGGACCTTACAATTTTAATCCGCAGTTTCTTACAAATAACGAATTACCTAATCCGCAGCAAAACTGGGCAGGTATCATGCGCTCTATTGCATCTACCAATTTTGAACAGGCAAATGTAGAGTATATCGAGTTTTGGATGATGGATCCGTATACGGGTAATGCAGGCGATGTAGCAAATACTGTAAATACAGGAAAGGTTTATTTTAACCTGGGTTATATTTCAGAAGATATTTTGCAAGATGGTATGAAACAGTACGAAAACGGTTTGCCAACGCCTGGTACCAATGCGCCAACTATTAGTTCGGTTTGGGGTAAAGTGCCAGCGTCTACCGCTTTAATTTATGCGTTTGATACCGATGCAAACAACCGTATTTATCAGGACGTTGGTTTAGATGGTTTAAATGACGACGAAGAAAAGTTAAAGTTTACGCAGTTTTCTGCATTTGCCGATCCTGCTGCCGATAATTACGAATTTTTCTTAACGGCACAAGGTGATATTATTTCGCGCTATAAAAACTATAACGGTTTACAGGGCAACACGCCAATACAGTTTACCGATACAAACAGAGGAAGTACCAATTTACCCGACGTAGAAGATATTGATAACGATAATACCATGAATACCATTAATGCGTATTATCAGTACGAAGTAAACGTGAGTCCTAATCCGGTAATCGGCGAAAACTATGTGGTAGATGTTAAAACAACTACCGAGAAATTTTTAAATGGAAATAGCACGCCAGTAAAATGGGTACAGTATAAAGTGCCTATTGTAGCAAGTCAGGAATACGCTGTAGGAGCAATTTCCGATTTGCAGTCGGTACGTTTTATGCGTATGTTTTTAACAGGTTTCTCTGAAGAGGTAACGCTGCGTTTTGCTACCTTAAATTTGGTTAGAAGCGATTGGAGAAGATATACCGATAATTTGGTTGAAGATCCCGATGTAATTGTACAAGGTACCAATACTGGTTTTGATGTTACCACGCTAAATATTTTAAACAATTATTCACGTACGCCTATTCCGTATGTATTGCCTCCAGGCATCAGTCGCGAGCGTGTAATGCAGAATAATACACCTATTAACCAGAACGAACAAGCATTGTCGTTACGTGTGTACAAAGCGAATTCTACTGTTTCTCCTGATGGGTTGGAACCAGATGATTCCAGAGCAGTATTTAAAAACGTAGGTAATATTGATATGCGCCAATACAAAAAACTGCGTATGTTTTTACATGCCGAAGCGTTAGAAAGCCAGATCGACGCTTCTAGGTTGAAAGACGATGAAATGGTGGCGTTCATCCGTTTTGGAAACGATTTTACAAATAACTTTTATCAAGTAGAAATTCCGTTGAAATTAACAGAATGGGGAACTACTATTTCAGAAGAAATTTGGCCGTTGGCAAATGAAATCGAATTGCAGTTAGAGTTGCTTACAAAGCTGAAACTAATGCGTAACCGTGACAATACGCAGGATCCTAATTTTATCTATTTTAGAAACGAAGACGAACTGGCACCAGAACTGGCAGGTAAGATCAATAAATTGCGTATTGGTATTAAAGGAAATCCAAACTTTGGAATGTTAAGAACCATAATGATTGGTGTACGTAACAATACAAAAGTTTTATATCAAGATACATCACAGTCGCCAAGAGATATTCGCGGAGAAGTTTGGTTTAACGAATTGCGTATGTCTGACATGACCAATAAAGGCGGTTGGGCTGCTGTTGCTACGGTTGATGCCAAAGTTGCCGATTTTGCTGCTGTAACGGCATCGGTTAACAAACAAACAATGGGCTTTGGTTCGTTAGAACAAGGTCCGCAAGAACGCAGCCGTGAAGATATTTTCCAGTACAATGTTACTACGGCGATTAACGCACATCAGGTGCTGCCTAAAAAATGGAATCTGAACATACCGTTTAGTTATTCTGTTGCCGAAGAAAAAATTACGCCTGAATACGATCCAAATGATCCCGATGTTCGTTTAGAAACAAAAATGAACGAAGCGCAAACCGAGCAAGAACGCAAACAGATTAAAGACCGTGCCATTGAATACACCAAACGTACAAGTATTAACTTTATAGGTGTTAACAAACAACGCGGGCCTAACCAGAAACAACGTTTTTACGATGTTGAAAATATAACGCTTTCACACTCGTTTAATCAGGTTGAACAGCATAATTTCGAAGTAGAACAAATGTTAGATCAGCAGGCGCGTTCTTCATTAAGATACGATTTTGCTTTTAAGCCATGGAATATCGAACCGTTTAAAAAAGCAGAAAGTCTGAAAAAGAACCGCTATTTAAAATTATTAACCGATTTTAATTTAAATCTGTTGCCAACCAGCGTTTCTTTTCAATCTAATGTATTGCGTCAGTACAATCAGCAAAAATACAGAATGATTGATGTAGAAGGTATCGAAATTCAACCACTGTACCGCAGAAATTATTTCTTTAATTACAACTACGGACTTAATTTTAATTTAACCAAAAGTTTGTCTGTTAATTATACGGCATCTAACAATAACGTGGTTCGTAATTTTATGGACGAAAACCGTTTTGTAGATAACTCATTGGGAATATGGGACGGTTATTTTGATTCGGGAACACCTAATCTGCGTATGCAAACCCTGCAGTTAAATTACAAGCTGCCATTTGATAAACTGCCATTCTTGGCATTTGTAAACAGTGAATATTCGTATACGGGTGATTACAGCTGGCAGCGTGCTACCGATGCTTTTTCAAATGTTGATTACAACGGTGTAAATTACCAGTTGGGTAATACCATACAAAATGCCAATACGCACAATTTGTCTACCAATGTAAACATGGCTGTCTTGTACAAGTATTTAGGTTTGGTTACCAGCAAGCAAAATCCTAAAAAGGCGGTTTCTTTATCACAAAGACCACAACCAGGTGAAAAGGTTGAGCGCAATAAGGAACTGACCGATAAAGAGAAAAAAGAACAAGAAGAAAAAGGATCACCTGCTTTAGATGCACTGATTAATTTGGTTACCATGGTTAAAACCGCAAACGTAACTTATCAGGAATCTAACGGAACGGTATTGCCAGGGTATTTGGGCGGATTAGGTTTCTTTGGAACTTCACGTCCTACGTTGGGGTATGTGTTTGGTTCGCAAGAAGATGTGCGATATGATGCTGCACGTAAAGGTTGGTTGACCTATTACCCAGAATTCAATCAGGAATTCAGCCGTATGCATACCGAAAGATTATCGTTTAGAGCCGAAGCAAGACCTGTACAAGATTTATTGATTTCTATTGATGCAATGAAAAGTTACAGCTTCAACATGTCTGAACAATACGATGTTGAAAACGGTATCTACAATTCGCGCTCGCCTTATGAGTACGGAATGTTTCAAACATCGAACATCATGATCGGTACGGCATTCGGAAAAAGCGACGTAAACGGATCGGCTGCTTTTGAACAGTTTAAAGCAAACCGTATTGCAGTAGCCAATCGTTTGGCAACAGCTAGAGGTATCGATTTGTCTGATCCTGCAAATATCGATGAACATGGTTATCCAGTAGGTTACAGCCGTACAAATCAAGAAGTGCTTATGCCGGCATTTTTGGCAGCTTATTCGGGTAAAGATATAGGAAAACAAGG
The DNA here is from genome assembly GCA_040391585.1 of Paenimyroides ummariense. GTDB lineage: Bacteria > Bacteroidota > Bacteroidia > Flavobacteriales > Flavobacteriaceae > Flavobacterium > Flavobacterium ummariense_A. Next base: position 6,463 of record JBEBXO010000014.1, read on the forward strand.
CAGCGGTTTTATGCGAAATATTCCTTTACCTAACTGGGAATTACGATATACCGGGTTAACAAAATTGGGCTGGTTTAAAAGTACCTTTAACCGTGTTTCTATAGCACATAAATATGTGTCAGATTACAGTGTAAATAATTTTCAAACCAATTACGAATATCTGGAAAATCCGAATGCGTTAAATGCGGGTGGAAACTATCCTACCAAAAATGTGGTGAGTAATATCACAATGACCGAAGCTTTCAGACCATTGGTTGGTGTTGATTTTGAAACCAAATCGAAAATTAATTTCGGAGTTTCAATTAATAAAGACCGTTTGTTGTCTATGAGTTTTGATAATAACCTGTTAACCGAAGTTCAAGGCAACGAGTATAATTTTAAATTAGGTTTTAGAATTAAAGATGTAGGTTTTACCACTAATTTTGAAGGCGTTGCCAACGGAGGTAGAATTGTAAGCGACATGGTTGTTTCTACAGAATTTTCGTGGAGAAGAAACCAAACCATTATCAGATATCTTGATTATAACAACAACCAGATTGGTGCGGGGCAGGATATTAAAAATATTAAAATTGGTATAGATTACGATTTAAGTAAAAACTTTACCGTGCGTTTTTATTACGAACACATGTTCCAAAAAGCAGTAATATCAACCATGTACCCAATAACCAATTTGCGCTCGGGTATTACTTTACGATATAATTTTGGAAATTAAACCCTAAAAATTTTTCAATTATCAATAAAGTTATACATTTGCCTTAAAATAATGACACAATGAATATACCAGCTAATTTAAAGTACACGAAAGACCACGAGTGGGTAAGTTTAGAAGGCGACGTAGCAACAGTAGGTATCACTGATTTTGCTCAAAAAGAATTAGGAGATATTGTTTACGTTGAAGTGGAAACACTTGACCAAACATTAGATCAAGACGAAGTTTTTGGAACGGTAGAAGCTGTTAAAACGGTTTCTGATTTGTTTTTGCCACTAGCAGGAGAAATTATCGAGTTTAACGAAAATTTAGAAACGGAACCAGAATTGGTAAACAGCGATCCGTATGCAGCAGGTTGGATGATTAAAGTAAAAGTTTCCGATACTGCTCAATTTGATGCATTGTTAACTGCAGATCAGTATAAAGAATTAATTGGTGCTTAATAAAAAGCTTGTTGCCATAAGCTGGAATGTTATAATCTTGGTTTTTTGTTTGATTAATTTATCAAACATCAGCGAAGTAAAAAAAATAAGCATTCCAAATTTAGATAAGGTTGTTCATTTTATATTTTATACAACTTCGTCTTTTTTATGGTCGTGGGCATTATTGAATAAAAAAGCATCAACATTTAAATTAAACCTGACTATAATGGTTTTTGGTTTGATTTTATTTGGATTGATGATTGAATTTCTGCAAGACGTGTTGCCAACACAGCGTTCGTTTGAATGGTTAGATGTGTTGTGTAATACAGCAGGTGTTTTATTCGGAACCACTGTTTATTTGATATATACAAAATTTAAACCTCACAATTCGTGAGGTTTTTTTTATTTTAGTAGTATGAAACACGTTAATGATTTTTTAGATGCCACTTATCTTATAACACCCGAACAGGCAGGTTTAACCCAAGCCGAAAATAACGCCGTTCTGCAAAACCTGTTAAAAGATGCTGTTACATATAAATACAAATGCGTAATGATTCTGCCAGAATATGTAACGCAGGCCAAAAAGTATCTTGCAAAAAATAAAAGTAAGGTTTTAATAGGAACAGTTATCGATTTTCCTGAAGGAACAGCAAGTTTACAACAGAAATTACAACAGGGGCAACAAGCTATTGATAACGGTGCAGACGATTTAGATTTTGTAATAGATTACCAAACATTTAAAAAAGGCAATTTAGAAGAGATACAAAATCAGGTGAAAGAATGTACCGCATTGTGCTTACAACATCATAAAACCGTAAAATGGATAATTGAAACGACTGCTTTAACTAACAAAGAAATTATTCAAATTACTACTTTAATTAAAAATGTGGTAATTCGTAATTTTAAAGAAACCGACTACGCAAACGTATTTGTAAAATCATCGACAGGTTTTTATAAAACAACTAATAATCAGCCAAACGGCGCAACACCTAACGCACTTACTTTAATGCTAGAAAATGCTACACCTTTATCGGTAAAAGCATCGGGTGGCATAAAAACCTTAACAGAAGTATTGTTTTATATTAACATGGGTGTAAAGCGCATTGGTACCTCTGCACAAACCGAAATTATGGCGCAATATAACCACTTGTAAATCTTTTCGGTTTTGTTTAACACTTTAAAAGCGTAAATAGTTAGTTTTAAGTTTTTTTTAAAGTATATTTGCAAACCAAATTTCATTAGCAAACAAGTTATTTTGGAAACAACTTCATCAATAAAAGTTTCAGCATTATCAGAATTTAAAACGATAACCAAAGCGGGTCTTGCCTTTAGCGTGGTTTTTTCTACCTTGGCAGGATATCTGTTGGCTGTAGAAGATTGGCAACAGATCAGTTTTAAAGTATTAATGATGCTTGCTGTGGGCGGATATTGTATGGTGGGGGCATCAAATGCGTTTAATCAGATCATTGAAAAAGATTTAGATGCTAAAATGGATCGAACTAAAAATCGACCAATTTCATCGGGACGTGTTTCAAAAAACAGTGCATTTATTTTAGCTTCTGCTTTAACAATTGTTGGTTTGGTAATTCTTTACATTGTTAGTCCTAAGACGGCAATGTTCGGTGCTATTTCAATCTTTCTATATACCAGTGTTTATACACCATTAAAACCATTAACACCATTAGCTGTTTTTGTAGGTGCTTTTCCCGGAGCAATCCCTTTTATGTTGGGTTGGGTGGCACATACCGATCAGTTTGGTATAGAAGCGGGTATGCTTTTTCTTATTCAGTTTTTTTGGCAGTTCCCTCATTTTTGGGCATTAGGCTGGTTCTTATTTAACGATTATGAAAAAGGCGGATTTTATTTATTACCTACACGAAAAAAAGATAGAAAAACAGCCTTACAGGTTATTCTTTACTGTGTTTGGTTAATCATAGCCTCGTTATTACCAGCAACAGGATACACTGGCAGACTGTATTTATCACCAATTGCAGCAGTTTTAGTATTGGCAGCAGGCTTGTGGATGTTGTATGGCGGCGTGCAGTTGTATAGAAAACAAACCGATAAATCGGCAAAAACATTAATGCTGATCAGCGTTACATATATTACTTTAATACAGATAATTTTTATTTTAGATAAATTCCTGCGATAATGAATAAGGAAGAGATTAACAGAGAACAAATGCAGAAAGCAAAGGCGTATAAAACCATGCTTATTTTTGCAATGGGAAGCATCGTAATGATTTTTGCGGGTTTAACAAGTGCTTATGTAATCAGTAAAAACCGTCCGGACTGGTTGAAAGATTTTGATTTGCCACAGGCTTTTTTATGGAGTACCATTGTAATTGTTTTAAGCAGTGTTACCTTTCACATGGCTAAAAAAGCTATAGGAAAAAACAACCGATCTTTAACTAGTATCATGTTGGGTGCAACCTTACTTTTAGGACTTCTTTTTGTGATATTGCAGTTTCAAGGATTCAATCAGGTAATTGCAGCAGGTTATTTTTTCACGGGTAGTCAAAGTACCATAACTACATCATTTTTATATGTGGTGGTTCTAGTACACATTGCCCATTTGGTAGGCGGATTAATTTCATTATTAATTGTAATTTATAATCATTATAAACAAAAATATAATGCATCTCAAACCCTTGGAATTGAGTTAAGTGTGATGTTTTGGCACTTTTTAGGGTTCTTGTGGTTGTATTTGTTTTTATTTTTTACTTTTTACAAATAGTCTTTTTACTTTTCTTTAAAAGAAAAAAGATGTAAATTTGGGAACTTTTTAACACTTAAACTTTTTTATGGGAGCGACAGTTACTACAGCAGCGACTAAAGAAAAAATCTGGGACGGGGGGGAAGATGTTCAACCTCTTGGAGCCAGCTATGGGAAAATGATGATGTGGTTTTTTATCTTGTCAGATTCGTTAACTTTTGCAGGATTTCTTGCAGCGTACGGATTCACAAGATTTAAATTTATAGACTCTTGGCCTATCGCCGATGAGGTTTTTAATCACTTTCCGTTTATGCATGGTGTAGATGCACCAATGTTTTACGTAGCATTAATGACATTTATCTTAATCTTTTCATCGGTTACGATGGTTTTGGCGGTAGACGCTGGTCACCAAATGAAGAAAAAGAAAGTTGCCATTTATATGTTATTAACTATTGTTGGTGGTCTTATTTTCGTTGGATCACAAGCATGGGAATGGAAAAACTTTATTACAGGTACTTACGGTGCTGTTGAAACAAGAGGTGGTGAAATATTACAGTTTGTTGATAAAGACGGTAAGCGTTTAGCATTAGCAGATTTTGCAGATACTACTTTACCACGTGAAGATGCTGCTTTAACAAGAAGCAAAGGCGTTTGGGGTATGTCTGGTGGTAGCAATACTTCGGTTTCTTTAGATCAGGTTAAAGCCGGGTTAGAGAAAAATCCTGATGTATTAATTAGAACACAATATACCGTTGAAGGTAACAAACACGAAAAAGTTACATTAAACCGCGAAGAAACATTAAACCGTGCAAACGATTTTAAATATGTTGTAGAAGGTGCAAACTTGGTTCGTAACGAATACGGTCATAAAAGTTTTGCCGATTTGTTTTTCTTTATTACAGGTTTCCACGGTTTCCACGTTTCTGTTGGTATCCTTTTAAACATCATTATTTTCTTTAATGTGTTGTTGGGAACTTACGAAAAAAGAAGAACTTACGAAATGGTTGAAAAAGTTGGATTATACTGGCACTTTGTAGATTTAGTATGGGTGTTTGTATTTACATTCTTCTATTTAGTATAATCTATTAAAAATTTAAAAAAAATGGGAGCACACGCATCAAATACAAAAAGAATCTGGCAGGTATTCATTTACTTATCTGTACTTACAATAGTTGAAGTTGTTTTAGGTATTTTAAAACCAGATGCTTTATTTCATAACAATTTATTAAGCTTAAGTTTCTTAAACTGGATATTCATTATATTAACAATTGTAAAAGCATACTATATTATGTGGGCTTTTATGCACTTAGAAGGTGAAAAATCATCGTTTCGCTGGTCAATAGTTGCACCAATGGTATTCTTAATTGCTTACCTTGCTTGTCTGTTGTTAATAGAAGGTGATTATGTTTACGAAGTATTTAAAACTTCATCAATAAGATGGATTTTTTAATCCATAAATAAGAGTTAAAAAGGCGGTTATTACACCGCCTTTTTCTATTTTTGTAAAAACTTTTTATAATGAAAAAAGTACTGCTTTTAGTCGCTCTTTTTATAGTGCCCGTTGTTGCGTATCTGTTTTTTGCCTCGGGTGTAAATTCTTTTATTAAACTGCCGGTTGTTACAGAAAAAATACCTGAACTTCCAACAAACTGGAAACCACTTTCAGGTGACCCTGTGCAATTAAGTCATAAAATTACTATTTTGGGTTTTACCGGTAACGACATTAATTATGTTGAAGGTAACATAACAAACCTGGCTCATAAAATTTACGATCGCAATAAAGACTTTGTCGATTTTCAGGTAGTTATGATCGCGCCTAAAGGAACCGAAGAAGAAATTAATACGGTGCAACAGCAGTTAAGTGTCAATATCGATTTAAAACATTGGCATTATGTACTAGCAGACGAAAAGGAAATTCAAGACTACTTTAAAAAATTGAATTTAGTTGGAAATTTAGATGCGAAATTTGGAACATCTAATGTGTATATCATCGATAAAGAATTAAATCTTCGCGGTAGAAAAGGAAAGAATAAAAAGGGTGAAGAAGAATATCGTGAAGGGTACAACACCATATCTGCAGCCGACCTTCATAATGAAATGGCAGACGATGTAAAGATTATTCTGGCAGAATATCGTTTGGCATTAAAGAAAAACAATAATAAAGACAACATAACAAATTAGTAATGAAAAAAAACAATTCTTACATCTGGATTTCCCTGATCGTTTTGGTTTTCGGAATTTATTTTGTTCCAAAAATTGTAGATCGTTTTAAAAGTGCTTCGGTAGTAGAAAGCGATCGTTTAAACGTAGCAAATCGCAGAGAGTTGAAAGAAATAGGTAAGGCACCCGATTTTTCGTTTACCAATCAAGATAATGAAACCATTACAAATGCCAATTACGAAGGTAAAGTGTATTTGTTGGAATTTTTCTTCAGCACCTGTCCTACAATTTGTCCGGTGATGAATGAAAATATGGTTAAACTTCAAAATGAATTTCAAAAAGACGATCGTTTTGCAATTGCATCTATTACCATTGATCCCGAAACCGATACACCCGAACACTTAAAAGAACATGCTCAATTTTTAGGTGCAACCATGAAGAACTGGCATTTTTTAACGGGTAAGGAAGATGATATTTTCGGACTGTCGAAAAAATTCAACCTGTATGTTGGCAAAAACGATGATGCTCCGGGTGGTTTTGAACATTCGGGAATGTTTGCCTTAATTGATAAAAATGGAAAAATACGTTCTCGCAATATGGAGAATATGGATTATCCTATTATTTATTACGACGGAACCACAGATGAAGGCGTGCAAATGCTAAAAGAAGATATTCAACAATTAATTAAAGAATAATGGATCATATACAAGCCGAAAAAAAATACAGTATCTGGATTTGGATTTTATCAATTGCAATACCGGTTGTTGTAGCTATTTTGTTCAGTGTAAATTTACATGATTTGGGTTACAATGTTAAACCACTTTCGTTTTTACCTCCTATTTACGCCACAATTAACGGTATAACTGCAGTACTGCTTTTCGCCGCAGTTAGGGCTATAAAAAAAGGAAATAAAGCGTTGCACGAACGTTTAATTAAAACGTGTATAGCTTGTTCTATAGCTTTTTTGGCGATGTATGTAGCATATCATATGACGTCGGTTGAAACAAAATTCGGGGGTGAAGGTGCCATTCGTTACATTTACTTTTTTATATTAATTACCCATATTTTATTATCAATCATTATTATTCCGTTTGTATTGGTAACGTTTGTTCGTGGAATTTCGGGTTCGTACCAACGTCATAAAAAGCTGGCGCGCATCACGTATCCTATGTGGTTGTATGTAGCTGTTACCGGCGTTATTGTTTATTTAATGATCTCTCCGTATTATGTTCACTAAAAAAACAAAAATAATTTACCTTTCGTCTTTTTTCTTCCTTCTTTTCTCTGTTGAAGGATTAGCGCAATGTGCTATGTGCCGTGCTGCGTTAGAAACAGAAGAAACAGGTATGACGGCAGAAGCTGTGAACGACGGAATTGTGTATTTAATGGCTTTTCCGTATTTGTTGCTTTTGGTCGGCGGATTTATTATTTACCGCATCATGAAAGGTAAAAAGAAAAATAAAGTATAATTTAATGACTTATATTTTAAATATTGAAACGGCTACCAAAAACTGTTCGGTAAGTTTAAGCAATAACGGACAAACGGTTGCTGTTAAAGAACTGTGCGAAGAACAGTTTAGTCATGCCGAAAAATTGCATTTGTTTATTAAAGATGTTTTGCAAACGGCCGGTATTTCGTTAACCCATTTAAAGGCGATTGCCGTTAGTAAAGGTCCGGGATCGTACACAGGTTTGCGCATAGGTGTTTCGACTGCAAAAGGCTTGTGTTATGCGTTAAATATTCCTTTAATAGCTGTTGATACATTAGCAGTTTTGGTAGAAAGGGTATCGGTAGAATCGGGAATAATTGTTCCAATGATCGATGCCAGACGAATGGAAGTTTTTACACAGACTTTTACAAAGAATAAAGAAGCGGTAACGGCTGCCGAAGCTTTGATTATTGATGAAGAAGCTTTTGCTAATACAACGGAAACCATACATTTAATTGGTGATGGTGCCTTAAAATGCCAAACTGTTTTAAATAGTAGCAAGTTTGTTTATTATAACAATGTAATATATCCGTCAGCAAACGAAATGTCTCGACTTTCGTATGCCAAATACATCAACAATACTTTTGAAGATGTAGCTTATTTTGAGCCTTTTTATTTGAAAGACTTTATGTTAACAACAAAAAAATAAAGACTCTTGTTTGTGCAAGAGTCTTTTTTTTATTTGATTAAAGAGTTGCTAAAAAGTTTCCTAACTTAATCATATCATTGTCGTTTTCTTTTATTTTGTTGTTTTTGTAAAATGCTTTGATAGCATCTGCTTTCTCGGGCATTAATTTTTCCAACGTTTTTTGTTTTCCATCAAATTCAAAAGTAGTGTTATTGTGTGTAATAAAATAAACTTCTGAATTGGCACTGTACGATGCCTGTGTATCTCTGTCATAGCTGTTGGCAGCTTTTTTTGCAGGATTCAGTTTAATGCTTTGGTATTTTGAAATTTTCACATTTTTGTTGTCAGCCAAAACTTTGTGGTAACGTTCAACCGCCCCTCCTTTTGTTTGGTATGAGAACAGTTCGTAAACCGATCCGTCTTGAAAAACAAAATGGGTGTTTTTTTCTTTGATTAATTCAAGAACATCACTACCGTTTTTGTATTCCATCATGTCTGAATAAGCATTGTATCGAATTAAAAACTGCTGCTCGCCTTTATTTACCTTTGCATTTTCATAAGCATCATTTAAGTATTTAGAGCCTGTAATGTTTGCATCGTTAAAATCAGGACTTTTTCTGAAGGTAAGCATACTGCCGCCATCACTTAATTGTACTTGTGCATTTGCTGTTAATGAACATATACCGATAGAAAGAATAAAAAGTACTTTTTTCATTTTAAAAATTTTAAATAGTTGTTTGATTTATTTTAGGTGTTCTATTTGATCTGTTTGTAGGGTGCAGCTATTTAGGTTGCACACTTGAAATTTTTTGGTTTGATTTTTATAGCTGTCTAAAATAGGAATATTTAACGAATTATCTACTACTATTTTAAAGGCATTTTGTTTGTTAATGGATTCAAATTCTTTTTTTGATCCGTTTTTGACTATGAGATACTCAAAATCACTTGTAAAAATTAAATGGTTTAATAACCATTCTGAATAGGCACTTGCATAATTAATCTGACTTAAAACGCGCTGTGTCATTTCTTTAGAAACATTTAAGAAATAGTCGTTTTTAAACAAAAAACCTATGTAAAATAAGTTTCGAGCCATTACTGCATTTGCCGACGGAATTACGTTGTCTTCTATTTCAAAAACTGTACCAATTATTTCATTATCAGCTAATTTGAAAAAACCTTGATTGGTATCATAAAATAAATCAAATGCCTGAAATGCTAAATCTTTTGCAAACTGCAAATGGTTTATTTGTTGGGTTTTGTTAAATAATTCAATAAATGCTTCAATGGTAAAGGCGTAATCTTCTAAATTGCCGGCTATATAGTTGTTCTTGTTTTTAAATGCGTGTGCCAACTTATTGTTCTGGTAGGCTGTAAACTGTAAAAAGTGCGATAAGTTCTCAATTGCCTGATCTAAATTTTTCGACTCAATAATTTTCTGGGCATACAACAAGCCTTTTAATAATTGGGTATTCCACGAAATAATAATTTTATCATCGAGCAGTGGTTTGTGTCGTTGGTTTCGATTTTTCAACAAGATATTTTCCCATTTTAGCTTCTGTATCTGGATTTTATCAATAGCTAAATTATGTTTTTTAGCAATTACCTTTAAATCATCTTTTTGAAACAAAACATATGCATTTGCTTCTTCCCAAAATCCATCAGAATTAATTGAGAACACATCTGAAAATAACTGCCATTCATCTTCGTTGATTAATTGTTTAAGATCATCTTTCGACCAGAAATAATAAGCGCCTTCTTCTAATTTGTTGTTGCTGTTTAGGCTATCGGCATCGTAAGCAGTGTAAAATCCACCTGAAGAATCTTGCCAATTGTTTAGTATAAAATGTGTTGTTTTTTGAACTACTTCTTTAAAAAGTACGTTTTTTGTTGTAAGATAAGCGTTGGTGTAGCTAACTAAAAGCTGTGCGTTGTCGTAAAGCATCTTTTCAAAATGCGGAATATGCCATTTGTGATCAACACTGTAACGCGAAAATCCGCCTTCAATAACATCGAACAAACCGCCATAAGCCATTTTAGTAAGGGTTAATTCGGTATAATTGGTTAAAAAAGTGTCTTTGTTAATCAATCCGTATTGATTCAAGAAATTTAAATTTGTAGGCATCATGAATTTTGGTGCCCGTTGATAGCCGCCGAGTTCCAAATCGAAACTTTTTTTCCAATTATCAAGCAGTGGTTCTAAATTAAAATCTGTAACTTCTTTAGGGTAAATTTCTAAAGTGTTGTTGGCTAATGCTATACCGTTTTGCAATTTATCGGCATAATCATACATCTTCTCCGGATCTTCTTTAAACAGATTGCTAAGCTGCTGTAAAACATCGATCCATTGGTTTTTAGGAACATAAGTTGCGCCCCAAACTGGTAATCCGTTAGGTAAGGCCACGATATTTAAAGGCCAGCCACCTTGTTTGGTCATTAGCTGTAATGCTTGCATATAATAAGCATCAACTGCCGGTAATTCTTCCCGATCGATCTTAAAACTGCTGAAATGGTTGTTCATCACTGCCGCCACATCCTCATCTTCAAAACATTCTTTTTCCATAACATGACACCAATGGCAGGCTGCGTAACCAATACTAATAATGAGCAGTTTGTTTTTGCTTGTGGCTTCCTGAATGTTTTCATTGTTCCAAGGTTGCCAATGAACCGGATTAGCTGCATGCTGAAGCAGATAGGGTGAGTACGAATTACTTAACTTATTGTGCATAAAAGTTATTTATAAATGAAAAGGTTGAGAAAAACTCAACCTTATTTTTTAACCGTTTAAAGCTTCTACTACAATATCGTTATTATGCAGCATTTGGCGTAACATATTTTCGATACCGTTTTTTAAAGTAAATGTTGATGACGGACAGCCGCTACATGCTCCTTTCAAGGTTACGGTAACACGTTTGGTGTCGTCGTCGTAATTTTCAAAAGTGATGTTTCCCCCGTCTGATTGAACTGCCGGTTTTACATATTCCTCTAAAATATTGATGATTTGTTGCGAAGTAACATCTAAATTGTCAAAGTATTGTTCTTGTTGCTGTTCGTGAGCTTTTGTTTCAACAATTAACGATTCGTCTATAACTGTTCCTCCGTTTTCAATAAACTGTTTAATAAAAGTACGGACTTCAATAGTGATTTCATCCCAAGAATAACTTTCGAATTTTGTGATCGATACATAATTTTCATCAATAAAGATTTCTTTTACATAAGGAAGTTTGAACAATTCTACAGCTAATGGTGACGGTTTTGCTTCATCGATGTTTTTAAACTCAACCGCCGTTTTAGTAAGCGATTTATTTGCAACAAACTTTAATACCGACGGGTTAGGTGTGGTTTCACCGTAAACCGTTACCGGAATTTTTTTTGTGGTTTCTTTTTCGGTTTCAATTAAAACTTTTCCGCCGTTGGTTACAAATTCTTCAATTTGTTTTTTAACCTCGTCTTGTACATCTGCCCATTCTACAATAGAAAAACGTTCAACAGCCACAAAATTTCCTGAAACATATACCGATTTTACAAAAGGTAGATAAAACAGTTGACGTGCTAAAGGCGAATTCGCTGTATCGTCTATGTTTTTAAACTCGAAATTAGACCCGTAGCTAATAAAATCAGGGAATTCAAACTTGATTATAGCAGGGTTTTGTGTTTCCTTTATATTTATTTTAAACATTTTTTAAGATTTTTTTCAAAATTAACAAAGAAATATCAATTGAATATTTATATTTGGAAATTAAACGTAAAATTAACATATTTGAATTCGTGATTTATAAAATATATTTTAAGATCATGATATAAAATATTATACTTTTTTATATATATTTGTTAACCATTTCTAAATAGAAAAAAAGAATTTATGAATATATTTACTAAATCATTAGTAGTTGTTATATCTTCATTATTTGTGTCGCAAGTAAGTACTGCGCAAGAAGGAATTGCAGTGTATCAAGATTATTTAACAGATAACTATTATCTTATCCACCCTTCAATGGCAGGTATAGCAAATTGTGCAAAAGTTCGTTTAACGGCGCGCCAACAGTGGTTTGGTGAAAAAGATGCACCTGCATTACAAACTGCCAGTTTTAATACCGCAATTTCAGAAAGATCGGGTGTGGGTATTATTGCCTTTAACGATAGAAATGGGTACCATAAACAAGCAGGGGCTAAATTAACGTATGCTCATCACATTACTTTTTCACGCAGCGATTACGATTTAAACAAACTTTCGTTTGGTATTAGTGGGGGAATGGTAAATTCGCAGTTAGACCAGTCTGAATGGGGCAATACATTTGATCCTTCGGTAAACGGAAACGATTTAAAATACAACTATTTCAATGTAGATATTGGGGCATCATACCATTATTTGGATTTTTATGCTCATGGTACCGTTAAAAACGTAATAACTTCTGATCGTGAAATATATTCAGATATAGAAAGTGATAACTTACGTAAATATGTTGTTTCTGCAGGATATGTATTTGCTAAAAACAGAGGATACAGATCATACAGAGATCAAGGTTTTTCTTGGGAGCCATCGGTATTGTTCCAATATACCGAAGAAACACAAGAAAAAATGTTAGATGTGAATTTAAAAATGTATAAAGAATTTACAAACGGTCAATTCTTTGCAGGTATTTCTTACAGAACTATGTTTGAGGGAGCCGAATACATGGAAAATAGTACAGATGTTAAAAAACAAAACTATCATTCTGTTTCGCCTCTTTTAGGTATTAAATTTAAACAGATTATGGTTGGTTATACGTACTCGCACCAATTTGGCGACGTGCAATTTGCAAAAGGAGGGTTTCACCAGTTAACATTAGGGTTTAACTTCTTATGTAGAGAAAGTAATTACAAATGTAACTGTCCAGCAGTTAACTTTTAATATTAACAGAAAATCCCGATATTTATCGGGATTTTTTATTTAACAAATATGGCTTTAATTAAATCTATAAACGGAAAAGAACCTAAATTTCCCGATACTTGTTTTATTGCAGAAAATGCTACATTACTTGGCGATGTTGAAATGGGCGAACAATGCAGTGTGTGGTACAATGCGGTGGTTCGCGGAGATGTTCATTTTATTAAAATGGGTAATAAGGTAAACATACAAGATGGTGCCGTAATACATTGTACGTATCAAAAACATCCGACAATTATTGGTAACAATGTTTCTATTGGTCACAATGCCATTGTGCACGGCTGTACTATTCATGATAATGTGTTGATTGGTATGGGAGCAATTGTTATGGATAATTGCGTTGTTCACAGCAATGTTATTGTTGGCGCTGGTTCAGTGGTTACACAGAATATGGAATTGCTACCAAACGGAATTTATGCCGGAATTCCTGCTAAAAGGGTGAAAGAATTAAACGCTTCTGATTTTGCCGGAGAAATAGACCGTATAAGTAATAATTATGTATTGTATAGCAGTTGGCAATAATTTTGATGTGTTATAGAATGGTTTTAATTAGAAATGTTTTTTTGTTATCTTGTAGTAAATTAAATATTTATGAATAACTATTTTTTAATAACTGCTTTAATGATGGTGTATTTAAGTTACAGTCAAAGTGTAGCGCAACAAAAAACAGATCAAATTAAAACGGTTTCTAAGCATCAAGATACATTAAGCTTTGTTGTTTTTAGTATTACAGATCAAAGTAATGCAGAACAATTTCTTAAATTTAAAGAAAAATATAATGTAAGAATTAAATTTGAAACCTGCGCTGTTGATGTTTCCTTATTTAAGAAGGCAAGAAAAAACAATATGGATCTGGCTGTCTTTTTAACCGAAAAGTATGGAACGTCTTGGTTAAAAGATCTTCCTTGTAATTTAGTTGGAGTTAATGCAGAACAATAAGTATTTTATATAAACAAAAAACGCCCGATCACTGATCGAGCGTTTTTTGTTATAATTAATTTAAACCACGTTTATTTAAAAGAGGTTCAATTTTAGGGTCGGCACCGCGGAATTTTCTGTATAAAACAGCAGGGTCTTCGGTTCCGCCTTTTTCTAGTACATTTTCACGGAATAATTTTGCTTTTTCTTGGTTGAATAACGAAGTTTCTTTAAACGCCTGAAACGCATCGGTATCTAAAACAGCACTCCAAATGTAACTGTAATATCCCGCAGAATATCCGCCCGCAAAAATATGACTAAAATAGGTAGAACGGTATCTTGGAATAATGGCATCAATTAAACCAATATTTTTCATGGCGTTTAATTCAAAAGTATTTACATCGTCTTTAATTTCGTTGGTAGCAGTGTGGTATTGCATATCTAATAACGAAGCAGCCAAATATTCTGTTGTAGCAAAACCTTGGTCAAATGTTCCTGCAGCTTTCATTTTTTCAATTAAAGCATCGGGTATCACTTCGCCTGTTTTGTAATGTTTTGCGTACATTTTCAATACTTCAGGTTCTGCAGCCCAGTTTTCCATTACTTGTGAAGGTAATTCAACAAAATCACGTGGTACATTTGTACCTGCCAAACTTTTGTAATTTACATTTGATAATAACCCGTGCAGCGCATGACCAAATTCATGGAAGAACGTGGTGGTTTCATCAAAAGTTAATAAAGAAGGCGTTGTTGCTGTTGGTTTTGTGAAATTACAAACAATTGAAATAACAGGTACTTTTCGTTTGCCGTTTTCCATTTGTTGGTCGCGATACGATGTCATCCATGCACCACCACGTTTTGATGCACGCGGATGCATATCCATATACAACAATCCTAATGTTTTTTTGTTGGCATCAAATACTTCCCAAACGGTTACATCGTCATGGTAAGTGGGTACATTTGTTAGTTCTTTGTAGGTTAGTCCCCAAAGTTTGTTGGTTACATCAAAAATACCTTTTCGTACATTTTCTAAACTAAAATAAGGTTTTAACTCTTGTTCGTCTAAATTAAAACGGTTTTTACGAATTTTTTCGGTGTAATAACGCCAATCAGAAGGAGTAACATCTTCGTTAATTCCGTCTTTGCGCATCATTTCTTGAATGTCGGTAGCTTCTTTCTTTGCTTTTTCTAAAGCAGGTGTCCAAAGTTTCATTAAAATATTGTTAACAGCATCGGGCGTTTTAGCCATACTTTCTTCTAACACATATTCTGCATGATTTTTATGACCTAACAATTGCGCCTTTTGCATACGCAAGTTTGCAAGTTTTAATACAATTTCTTTATTGTCGTTACCGTTGTTCTGGTTGCCTCTGTTTTGGTAGGCATCTAAAATGGTTTTACGAAGTTCGCGGTTGCTTGCATATTGTAAAAAAGGCATTACGCTAGAATTACTTAAAGTAAATACCCATTTTCCTTCTTTGTTTTTGGCTTTAGCATCGGCAGCAGCTGCATCAATTAATTCTTGTGGCAAACCGGCTAAATTTTCTTTTTTATCGATAACCAATTCGTAATTGTTGGTCTCGTTTAATAAATTATCACCGTATTTTAGAGATAGAACAGATAATTCACTGTTTAACTTTTTAAGTTGTTCTTTATTTTCTTTAGATAAATTTGCGCCACTTCTTACAAAACGTTTATACGTTTCATTTAAAAGCATTTGCTGTTCGCTGGTTAATTTCAGGGTTTCAGGTTTTGTTATTTGGTATTGATTGTAAACCGTTTTAACCTTTTGAAACAAGGCGTCGTTTAAATAAATATTATCGTTATGTTCAGATAGGGTTGGTGCCAGTTCTTGCGCTAATTTCTGTAAGGTATCGTTCGTATTAGCGCTTGTTAAATTGTAAAGCACCGTAGTTACCTTGTTTAAAATTTCGCCCGAATTGTCAATGGCAACAATTACGTTTTCAAAAGTAGGGACGTCTTTAGATTCTACAATTGCTTTAATATCTTTTTCATGGTCTTTAATTCCTTCTAAAATAGCAGGTTTAAAGTCATCGTTTTTTATTTTATCGAACGGTGGAACTTCAAAAGGTGTGTTCCATTCTGCAATTAAAGGATTTTCTTGTCCGGCGATCATGGCAGTATTTTCTTTTTTACATGATTGAACAGAAACGCCCAATACAGCAGTTAAAATTAAAATGGTTTTACGGTTCATAATAAATGATTTTTATGCAATTTACGCAAAATTTCAGGTATAAAAAAGACACAAACTATTGAAAGTTTGTGTCTAACAAAAACAATTAATAATTCACTTTTTATTTTTGTTCAACCAGTTGAATTTCTGCGTTCAGTTTAACATCTTCACCCACTAAAACACCACCGGTTTCTAATGCTGCGTTGTAGGTTAAGCCAAAATCTTTACGATTAATTTTACCGTCTAGATTTAAACCTACTTTGGTGTTCCCCCAAGGATCAGTCATTAAACCACTAAATTCTGCGTTTAAAACTATTGGTTTAGTAATACCTTTAATGGTTAAATCGCCCGTAATTTCGTAGTCGTTTCCGCTTCCTTTAATTTCGGTTGATTTAAAATTTAAGGTAGGAAATTGTTCTGCATCAAAAAAATCGGCACTTTTTAAGTGGTTGTCTCTGTCTGCATTGTTTGTGAAGATCGAATTAATGCTTGCTTCAAAATCTAGCTTTGCATCTTTTAAATCATCGTTAAGTTCAATGTTTGCTTTATAATCGTTAAAATTTCCTTTTACGTTAGTAAACATCATGTGTTTTACTTTAAATCCAATTTCGCTGTGCGTTGGATCAATTGACCATTTTTTCATCTTGTTATAATTTTTTAATTAGTTGATATTCATTGGAACTTCTATTACAAGAAATTCACTTTTTTCGTTCATTTTTATGTTGATGTTTTCGGTTTCCCAGATACCAATGGCATCTCTTGTATTTAAGGTTTGTCCGTCTACATCGATCGATCCATTTAAAAGGAATAGATAAATTCCGTTGTTTGCAGGATTTTCAACTTTTAAATTTAAAGTTTCGTTAGCATTAAATTTTGCCATTTTAAACCAGGCGTTTTGTTGTAAGCGCAAGGTTCCTTCCTGTGGTTCAGGTTGAATTAAAGTTTTAATTTCATTGTCGTTCACTTCATAATTCATTTGTCCGTAACGCGGTGTAATGTTTTGTTTGTTCGGAAAGATCCAAATTTGTAAAAACTTTACAGCTTCGGTTTTGCTTCCGTTCATTTCGCTGTGAGTAACACCTGTTCCGGCACTCATAAACTGAATTTCTCCTTTCTGGATAACGCCTTCGGAACCAGTACTGTCTTTATGCGCCAGTTGTCCTTCTAAAGGAATAGAAACAATTTCCATGTTTTCGTGCGGATGTGCCCCAAAACCCATTCCGGCAGCTACAAAATCATCGTTTAAAACTCGTAACGCTCCAAAATTTACTCGTTCCGGATTAAAGTATCCGGCAAAAGAAAACGTATGATATGATTTTAACCAACCATGATCGGCGTGACCTCTGCTATTTGCTAAATGTATACTGTATTTTGCCATTTCTTATTCTTTATTAATTTTTGATATAACAAAGTTACGTTTCTAATAATTATTTAGGGTTAATCTAAATTAAGAAATAAAGAACGACTGAATTTAACGAAAGAAATTTACTTTTTACGTAAAAGTTTGCTTTTCATTTTACTGAAAAATTCTGGAGTTACTCCTATATATGATGCAATGTATTTTTGTGGCAGGCAATTAATTACGGTTGGGTATTTTGTTACAAATTTTTCGTAACGTTCTTCGGCAGTTAGTGCCATTTTATCTATTATTCGTTGCTGGTTTGCAATTAAATTGTTTTCGGTTAATATTCTAAAAAAGCGTTCAAGTTTCGGGATTTTTATATACAAATCTTCAATGTCTTTTTTCTGAATAATATATACTTCGCAATCTTCAACAACATCAATGTACATTATAGCAGGCTTGCCGGTTAAAAAACTGTACATATCGGCAACCCACCAACCTGGTGTGGCAAAACTTAAAATATGCGCATTTCCATTATCATCAATCGTATAATTTCTTAAAATGCCCTTTAATACAAAGTAGGTAAAATGTGCATCATCACCTGGTTTTATAAGGATATTTTTTGCTTTATATTCTTCTTTAAAAAGAATATTTAAAATTACTGTTTCTTCTTCTTTGGTTAAAGAAACATGTTTTGCGATATTTTGTAGTAATAGGTTATCCATTGTTGTGCAAAAAAGTAAAGTTACTATAAATTTTACTAGATAAAAAGTGCTGATGAATGATTGTATAAATGTAGAAAATAACTAACTTGTTTCAAAATATGTGTTACAATATGTTATCTATAAAACAAATTAAAGCAAATGATGTTATCGAGATAAGACATCAGGCATTAAAAACAGGTCAGCCTAAAGAAGTATGTTATTTTGAAGGCGATTTAGACGAAGGTACCAAACATTTTGGAGCCTTTTTAAATGGTGAATTAGTAGGTGTACTAACCATGATGCTAAAAAAAACAAACAATTTTAAAGTGTATCCCGTATATCGTTTAACCGGATTGTCTATTTTACCCGAACATCAGCACAAAAATATAGGAAAGCGTTTGTTGCATTTTGCTGAAGAAAACATCTCTAGAAAAGGTAGTGTTATGATTTGGTGTTTTGCCCGAACCACAGCGATTTCTTTCTACAAAAAAAACGGATACCAGCTAAACGTACAAGAAGTTATACTGCCGCGTATAGGTTCTCATAGAATTATGTTTAAATTTGTAGCCAAAGAAGATTAATTGTTTTTATGAAAAGGATTGGGATTGTTGCTGGGGCATTGTTGTTGTTTTTTAGTTGTAAGCAAACAAATGAATTACAATATATAAGTAACGAAGAAAAAATACTTAAAGTTGATAAAATTTTGTTTTTTGGCGAAAACGATCATGTAATAGATTTTTATTCCAAGAAAGATTTTGAAACCGTTTGGCAAAAAAACGATAATAGAAAAGATTTAATTTCTGCCATTATTGATAGTCAGTACGATGGTGTTTTCATTGATAAATACCCACTAAAGCAACTTATGAAATGGCATTTAAATTACGATTATTTGTCTGTTCACGAATTAAAAAAAGCCGATGTAGCCTTTACAAAAAACTTTTTTAAACTTGCAAACCAATTGGCTTCGGGCAAAGTAAACCCTAAAAAGTTATACGGTGACTGGGAACCTTATATGGCAACTGTAAATTACAATGAGTTGCTAACAAATGCTTTGACCGATGAAAAAGTGTACAAGCAACTAGAAAAAATTAAACCAACACACAAATTGTACAATTCCTACAAAAAGGCTTTTGCAAAATACGTTCCCGTTATTTCAAAAGACACCGTTTCACCCGAAGGTTTTTTACGCAAAAAAATTTGGGTGAATTTTGAGCGTACCAAGTGGCTGCAACCCGATTTAGGTGAACAATATGTTTGGATAAATCTGCCTGAATATCAGCTAAAAGTTGTTGATAATGATGAAGTTGTTGAAACCCACAAGGTAATTATTGGGAAAAAAGAAAGGCGTACACCCGTGTTGTCATCTGCTTTTAACGGAATCATTATCAATCCAAAATGGACGGTTCCGCCAACAATTTTAAAAAACGATGTAGTGCCAAAAGCATCTGCAAACCGCGGATACTTCGCGTCAAACCGTTTAACAATCTTCGATAAAAAATCGGGTAAAGCTGTAAGTCCCGAAAACTGGAATCCTACCAATTACAATGGCTATCGTTACGTTCAGCAAACAGGTAAATTAAATTCATTGGGACAGATTAAGTTCGATTTTCCTAACAAATACATGGTTTATCTTCACGATACCAATAACCGATCTCGTTTTGTCGAATCGAACAGAGCTTTAAGTTCGGGTTGTGTTCGCGTAGAATTTCCGTTTGATTTAGCCGAAACTATTTTTAAAATGGAAGATGTTTCTATTTCACGCGCGGAAATTGATACTTTAGTGGTTTATGAAAAAACAAAAAATATCAAACTAAACAAAAAAGTAAACGTACATCAAGTATATTTTACTGCTGTTGTTGATAAAACAGGTGCTGTGAAAATACTAAACGATGTTTACTCGTTAGATAATTTGCTGTATAAACGTTTGATACAATAATATTCGTTAAGCTTAAAGTAAATAGTTTAACCGCTTTAATGTATTAAGAATAAGGTTTTAATGATTTTAATGTTTTTTGAAGCGAAATAAAAAAATGTGTTGAAAAGCTTGTTTATTAAACTTCTCAATACATTTTCTTAATAAGAACTATTTTAATGATGCATAAGTACTTTTTATTAGTGTGTTATATAAAAAAAAGCCTTTAAAAAAGGCTTTTATAATATTAAATTGTTTTATTTTAACAATTCCGATTTTGAAAAATAATCTTGTTTGTCTGCATGGTAAATAAATAAGCAACTTTCGTTTTTAATAATGTTGATTATTTTATGAGCCACTTCATTAGGTAAGGCAGGGCAACCCAAACTTCTACCTAAATAACCTTGATTTTTCCCCATGCGTTCATTGGCATAATCGGCAGCGTGTATTACAATATCGCGTGCACGTGCATTATTGTTAATTCCTTTCTCTAAACCGTCTAAACGTAACGATAAGCCATGTTCGCCGTAATACGTTTCTGCAGTGGCATAAAAACCTAAACTGCTTTTAAAAGATTCGGGTGTGTTCGAAAAATCGGTAGCGAATTCTTTACCGCTGTTTCTTCCGTGCGAAACTACCGTTTGGTGAAGAATTTCGTGTTTATCCATATCAATTACCCACATTCTACGTTCGGTAGACGATTTGGTAAAGTCGATAATTGTAAGAATGTTTTTAGAAATTTTACCTTCCTCTTTTAATTTGTAGTAACCTTTAAAAGCTGCTTTAAAGCTTTCTAATTCAGGTTTCGCGAAGTTTTTTTCATTTAAATCTAAATAGTCCGATAAAACCATTTTATCAAACGCACTTAAATTACTTTCTGTTTTCGATTTTAAATTTTTAGTAGTTACAGCAGCAATTTCTTTCGATTTTACTGTAGATGATTTTGTTACAACTGTAACTTTTTTACCGTTTCCATTTCCATTGTTGTCTCCGTTTGTGTCGCTAATTGTCATTGGTTTAAAAGACAACAACCCCACCATCATAATAGGCAATAATTTAAAATTCATCTGCTCTTATATTTTAATGTTTAAATTCTATAACGTAAATATAACAACTTTATTACAAACAGGTTGCCAGTTTATTACAATTGCATCACATTTAACATTTATTTTTATTAAAATGTTAAAAAAACAAGCTGTTTTCTAAATAGGTATGGTTAAATTTGAACTCTATTTATTAAATATATGAACACGAAAGTTTTACTAATGATTTTAGATGGTTGGGGTAATTCACCCGACCCAAAAGTATCGGCAATTAACCAGGCAAAAACGCCTTTTATTGATAGTTTATATACCAAATATCCGTATGCGCAGTTACGCACCGATGGATTAAATGTAGGTTTACCCGAAGGGCAAATGGGAAATTCTGAAGTAGGGCACATGAATTTAGGCGCCGGTAGAATTGTTTATCAAGATTTAGCAAAGATAAATTTGGCAGTTCAAAATAAAACATTGGGCGTTGAACCTGTTTTGCAGCAAGCATTCACCTATGCAAAAGCAAATAACAAACCGGTTCATTTAGTAGGATTGTTGTCAGACGGTGGCGTACATTCACACATAAATCATTTATTGGGTTTGTTAGATGCCACTAAAGAATACGATTTGCAACATGTTTTTGTGCATGCGTTTACAGACGGGCGCGATGTGGATCCAAAATCGGGTGCCGATCATATAAATAATTTGGTGAAACATATTGAAGGTTCAAACGCAAAATTAGCTTCGGTAATTGGAAGATATTATGCAATGGATCGCGACAAACGTTGGGAACGGGTTAAAAAAGCTTACGATTTGTTGGTAAAAGGTGTAGGAATGCCGTCGCAAAATGCTGTTTTAAGCATGACCGATAGTTACATTAAAGATGTAACCGATGAATTTATCGATCCAATTGTAATGGTTGACGGAGCTAACAAGCCAATTGCAACAATTAACGACGGAGATGTTGTTGTATTCTTTAATTTTAGAACCGATCGTGGGCGACAGTTAACCGAAGTGTTGTCACAGGTTGATATGCCTGAATTTGGTATGGAAAAATTGAATTTGTATTATGTTACCTTAACCAATTACGACGATAATTACCAAAATGTTCATGTAGTTTACAATAAAGACAATATTACCAATACATTAGGTGAAGTTTTAGAAACGGCAGGAAAAAAACAAATTCGTATGGCAGAAACTGAAAAGTATCCGCATGTAACCTTTTTCTTTTCGGGAGGTAGAGAAGAACCTTTTGTGGGCGAATCGCGTATTTTATGTCCGTCACCTAAAGTAGCAACTTACGATTTGCAACCCGAAATGAGTGCTTACGATTTAAAAGATGCTTTAATACCCGAATTAAAAAAACAACAAGCCGATTTTATTGTTTTGAATTTTGCCAACGGAGATATGGTAGGGCATACAGGCAGTATGGAAGCCGCAGTAAAGGCTTGCGAAACAGTTGATATTTGTACTCAGCAAGTGGTAGAAACAGCTACAACAAACAATTATTCGGTAATTATTTTAGCCGATCATGGAAATTGTGAAACCATGTACAATGCAGACGGAAGTGCAAATACAGCGCATACAACCAATCCTGTACCTGTAATTTTAATTGATAAAGAAATAAAACACATTAACAATGGCGTTTTAGGCGATGTTGCCCCAACAATACTAAAGCTTTTAGGTATTGAAAAACCAAAAGTAATGACAGGTAATGCCTTGGTTTAAAAAAATATATTTTTTGTTTTTTTTAATTAAAAATTTTGTTATATTTATCATTAAATTTAAATTAATTAACAATATACATTATGAAAAAACTATTACTTTCTGCAGCATTTGTATGTGTTGCTTCTATTGGTGCAAATGCGCAAACAACAATTTCACAAACAGGGGGGGCAGCCCCTACTGAAGGCAATATTTCATGTACTATAAAAAATGCACAAGGTGGAACTACAGGAATATATGCGACTAGCTATTATAGATCATATACTATGACTGCTGCAACTAAAATTGTATCTGTTAAAGTTGGTAATATAGTAAACCTTGCAACAGGAAGCGGCGCACCTACTAGTTTTCCTATTACTGTGAAATTATACAAAAGTAATGGCGCATTTCCTGGTTCGGCAGCTACTGGTTTAACTCAATTAGCAGCTGTTAATAAATCATTACCTAAATCTGCTGTTTCTGGAACTACTTTAGTTCCTTCTACAGCTGATGTTAATTTAACAATGCCAGTACCAGTCGCTGTTGGTGATATAATTGTAGTAGAGGTATCTCATGCCGATGTTAATGGAGGAGTGTTTTTAATGGGGACCATAGATAAAAATGGTACTGCTACTGGTACAGGTTATATAAAAACAAACCAATGTAGCATTGCAACCCCTACAGATATTAGCACAATAAATGTTGGTACTCCACCAGCACCAGCAAATGGAAAAATTGTTTTAGATTTGGTTGAAGATGCATCAGCTTCTTCAGAAAATTTCTTTATAGAAAACTTTAACTTGTATCCAAACCCAACAACAGATGTATTAAATATATCATCTAAAAATGGTTTAAATGCTAAAGAAATTAGAATTACAGATTTAAGCGGAAAAGTAGTGAAATCTCAAAAAGATGTTTCAACTATTAACGTGTCTAATTTAGCAGCTGGTACTTATTTAATTGATATTACAACGAATGAAGGTAAAGCTTCTTCAAAATTCATCAAAAAATAATCAAACCTATTAAATATAAAAGTCCGAAAGTAATTTCGGGCTTTTTTTTTGGTATAAAGCTTGTTTTCGTTTTAAATACGTAAATTTGCACCATAAATTTTTTTAAAGATGATCGTAATTAAAACTAGAGAAGAAATAGAAATTATGCGCAGTGCTGCATTATTGGTTTCTAAAACTTTAGGTATGTTAGCGACAGAGATAAAACCCGGTGTTACTACATTACATTTAGATAAATTAGCAGAACAATATATTCGCGACCACGGTGGTACACCTGGTTTTTTAGGTTTATACGGTTGCCCTTGTACGTTACTTACCAGTGTTAACGAACAAATTGTACACGGTTTGCCAACCAACCGTCCGTTAGAAGATGGCGATGTGGTTTCGTGCGATTTAGGTGCTATTGTTAATGAATATTACGGCGACCATTGCTATACTTTTGAAGTTGGTGATGTTGCACAGGAAACTAAAAAATTACTTCAGGTTACCAAAGAATCGTTATATGTTGGTATTCGCGAATTTAAAGCAGGTAACAGGGTAGAAGACGTAGGTTCTGCTATTCAAAAATATGCCGAAAATCACGGATATTCTATTGTGCGTGAGTTGGTAGGACATGGTTTGGGTAAAAAAATGCACGAAGCTCCGGAAATGCCTAATTATGGTAAAAAAGGAAGAGGAAAACTTTTTCAGGAAGGTATGACAGTTGCTATTGAACCTATGGTGAACATGGGAACTAAAAATATAAAACAGCTTAAAGACGGTTGGACAATTGTTACCCGCGACGGAAAACCATCGGCACATTTTGAACACGATGTTGCTTTGGTTGATGGAAAACCAGAATTACTTTCTACGTTTGCTTACATTTATCAAGCCTTGGGAATTGTATCTAACGAAGAAGATGAATTTCGCAAACAACCATTGGTTTTGTAATGTTAAAACAAGTTTTTAAAACGATATTGAATACGATACCTCGCCCAATATTAATTAGGGCGAGTTATTTTGTTAAACCCGTTTTAGAGTTTGCTTTAAAGGGAAATACATACACCGATCCTATTGATGGGAAATCGTTTAAAACTTTTCTGCCTTACGGTTATGGTACACAACGCAGCAATGTTTTATCACCAAGTACTTTGTCTTTAGAACGACACAGATTGCTTTGGTTGTATTTGCAAAACGAAACTAATTTCTTTAAAAATTCGTTAAAGGTTTTACATTTTGCACCCGAACAGGCATTTTATAACCGATTTAAAAAACAGCAAAATTTAGATTACACTACAACCGATTTAGAATCGCCTTTAGCCGATGTGAAAGCCGATATTTGTAATTTACCATTTAACGATAATGCGTACGATGTTATTTTGTGCAATCACGTGTTAGAACATATACCAAACGATATAAAGGCAATGCGAGAACTGTATCGTGTGTTGAAACCGGGAGGTATGGCAATTTTACAGATTCCGCAAGATTTGTCACGCGAAAAAACGTTTGAAGACAATTCGATTACAGATAAAAAAGAACGAGCAAAAATTTTTGGTCAGTACGATCATGTGCGTGTTTACGGTCGAGATTATTTTGATAAATTACGAAACACAGGTTTTAAGGTTGATGAGGTTCATTATACTGAAAAATTATCACCACAAGATGTAAAAAAATATTGTTTGGCAAAAGGCGAAATTATTCCGGTTTGCTACAAATGATACAATTTTTTGTACATAAATAATCTTTCTACATCTGTAACTGTTATTATGATTTCTGTTGAAAATATACTTCTTCGTAAGGCTGAATTAGTACCCAGCCTTCGCCTTGAAACATCATTTGGAATTCTTCACCACTTCCACGTCCTAATAAACTTTTAAAAGAAACATTGGTTTTTAATTCAGGTTTTAAATTGCCCGACCAAGCTACGGTAGCATTAGGATCTGTAAATACAGGTTCGCCCGGTTTTACCAACAAAGTCAACGGATCGCCGTGTGTAGAAATGGCAACGTGACCATTTCCTGTTAAACGAACTTGGAACAAACCACCAGACATCATGCCGGCAATGCTTTTAAGCATAGTGATTTCGTTTTTAATGGTTTGATCGTGTGCTAAAATATCGTTTCCGTTTACACAGATCGATTCTCCTTGTAGTTGTAATATTTGTACTTTTTTACCAGAATCGGCAACATATAAACGACCTGTTCCGCTGGCTTTCATTAGTTTGGCACCTTCGCCAGTTAGCGTTTTCTTTAATAAGTTTCCTAAACCGCCAGAAAGCATTCCTTCACGTTCAAACTTAATGTTGCCAACATACCCAACCATACTTCCATTTTTTGTCCAAACAAATTGGTTATTTAAGTTGATTTCTAACATTTGAGGTTTTTCTAACTCAAAATAATCGTGTTCTCTTTCGTTTTGTTTTGTTTTTTCAATGAATGAAGCAACTGTATATTCTCTCATAATTATCTATGTTGATTATAATTTAAATAAATATAAGTATTTTTTGAAGTAAAATAAAAAGCGAATGATAAATTTCATTCGCTTTTGAAAAATTGAGTTTATAAATTATAGATGATTTTCGTCTTCGCGCCAATCTTTAATCTCTTGTTCAATATCTTCTTTTGTTCTGCCGGTTTTTTCTTGTATTTTACCTATGTATTCTTCTAGTTTTCCTTCGGCAAAAGCCTTGTCATCATCAAACCATTCACCATATTTTTGTTTTACGGCGCCTTTTATTTTGTTCCATTTGCCTTCTAATTCTAATCGATCCATAGCATTGTTTTTTTAAATTCAATATTAAAATTACTTTTTTTAAACTTAAATAGCTGTTAATGAATTGATAAAAAAAAACGACCCGAAGGTCGTTTTAAAATTTATGTATTTAAAGATTAATCTTTTTTAGCACTCATTTCGTCAATGAAGTTCTCATTTTCTACATAATCGGCTGTCATTAATTCAGCGTAATTTTCTTTTTTCTTTTTACCAAAGCGTCTTCCAATTCCATCGAAAATAGAATAAACAACCGGTACAATAATTAAAGTTAAAAATAACGATGATAATAAACCACCAATAATTACAATGGCAATACCGCGGTTCATATCGGCACCATCTCCTTGCGCCATAGCAATAGGTACCATACCAATAACCATGGCAATGGTTGTCATTAAAATTGGGCGGAAACGTGCATGGTTGGCAGCAATTAAGGCTTCGTATGTATTATAACCAGCTTCTTTTTTGTGGTTGGCAAAGTCAACCAACATAATTGCGTTTTTAGCAACCAAACCAATTAACATAATAATACCTAAAATGGTGAAAATGTTTAAGGTTTGATCGGTTAATGCCAATGCAATTAAAGCACCAATGAACGATAACGGAATTGAGAACAATACTACTAAAGGTCTAGAGAAACTATCGTATAATGCCACCATTACAAAGTACATTAATACAATTGCTGCTAATAAGGCAAAACCTAACGTACCAAAACCTTCTTGTTGGTTTTCCATGTTACCACCCCATTTAAACGATACACCTGGTTTTAAGTCTAATTTATTAAACTCGGCTTCCCATTCTTGAGCCAATGTTCCCGATGGTTTACCAACAACTTGAGATTGTACAGAAACAGATGGTGATTTATCGCGACGTTCCAATAAAGTAGGACCAGATCCAAATTCTACATCTGCAAATTGTTCTAAAGTAATTGATTGCCCTTGAGTATTAATAAATTTGATGTTTTTAACATCATCAATACTTCCTCTGCCAATTTCATCGTAACGAATATTAATATCGTACTCTGTATCGCCACCACGGTATTTAGTATCTGTGTTACCAGAGAAAGCTGTTTGCATGGTCATACCTACTGTTGCAACGTTTAATCCTAAAGCGTTCATTTTATCGCGATCTAATTTTACGTTAATTTCAGGGTTACCATCTTCTGATGTTAATTTTACTTCTGCCGAACCTGGTATTTTACGTAATAAATCAGCAGCTTTGTTTGCATATTCCAAAGCATCTTCGGTTGATGAAGCAATAACTGTTAAGTTTAACGGAGCTTGTTCTGCACCCATTAATCCAATTTGTACGGTTTTTACTTTTGCACCAACTAAAACTTTTTCCATTTCACGCTTAAGCTTTGCAGAATAAACCTTAGTAGGTTCAATTTTTGTTTGAGCATCACTTAAATAAATCTGCATTTCAGATTTGTATTTTGTTCCCGAAGTTGCCATCATACCATCAGAAGCCTGACCTACAGTTGTAATAACGCGTTCAATTTCTGGTCGACTTCTTAAATACGATTCTGCTTTTTGGGTCATAAAGTTGGTTTCTTCTATTGAAGCATCTTTGTTAAGTTCTAACTGAAGATAAAACTCGCCTTTATCATTTCCAGGGAAGAAATCGGAACCAATGTATCCTTTTACTAATAACATTACAGATGCTACTAATAAAACTAAAGTAATTCCTATAGAAGCTAATTTGTTTTTACGGTTTTTTAAAGCCCATTCTAAAATTCCAGAAATCCAGTTGGTTAATTTAGATAAACCTGCTTCAAAAGTGTATAAAATTTTTCCGAAGAAAGAATGTTTAGAAATGTGTGATAATTTACCGAAACGTGAATACAACCAAGGTACTACTGTAAATGATACTAATAATGATAACATTGTAGCAATAACTACGGTAACACAGAACTGACGTAAGATATCGGATACTAAACCAGATGACATAGCAATAGGTAAAAATACAACCACAATTACTAAAGTAATGGCTAAAACGGTAAAACCAATTTCGGCAGCACCATCATAAGCAGCGCGTACTTTGTTTTTACCCATTTCCATATGGCGGTGAATATTTTCGATTACCACAATGGCATCATCCACCAAAATACCTACCACTAATGAAAGTCCTAATAACGACATTAAGTTTAACGTGTATCCCATTAAATACAAACCAATAAAAGTGGCAATCAATGACAATGGAATGGCAATAACCGCAATAGCAGCATCACGTAAACTGTGTAAGAAGAATAACATGATGAAACCCACCAAAGCAATTGCAATAACTAAATCGTGCATTACGTTGTTTGCAGAGTTAATTGTGTATTCGGTAGAATCACTCGCTACTTCAATTTTAATATTTTTAGAAGCATAATCTTTTTCAATACCACTAATAACGGTACCGTCTTTATCTTTTATCGCAATAGTTTTTTTAACTAATTCTGAAACAGCAACCGCATTGGCATTAGACTGTTTGAAAACCTGCATTAAGATGGTGTTTTTTTGGTTGATACGAGAAATTTTCTCTATATCTTTAATGCCATCTTGCACATCGGCAACATCGCTTAAACGAATAGCAACACCAGACGGAGTTGTAATTGGTAAATTACGCATTTGTTCTATCGAAGTAAATTTACCCGATAAACGAATGGTAGTTTGTGTGTCACGAGTTTTAACATTACCTGTAGGGAAATCTAAATTAGATGCCGCAATAGTTTGTTGAATTTGACTAATGGTTAAACCGTAACCTTCTAATTTTTCAG
The DNA here is from genome assembly GCA_040391585.1 of Paenimyroides ummariense. Taxonomy (GTDB): domain Bacteria; phylum Bacteroidota; class Bacteroidia; order Flavobacteriales; family Flavobacteriaceae; genus Flavobacterium; species Flavobacterium ummariense_A. Next base: position 35,838 of record JBEBXO010000014.1, read on the forward strand.
GGTTAACGCTTACTTGAATTTCGCGTTCTTCACCACCCACCAAATCAACTTTTGCTACACCGGTAATACGTGCAAAAACAGGTTGAATTTTTTGATCTAATAAATCGTACAATTCTTTTTCTGATAAGCTAGATGTTACCGAAAGGTTCATGATCGCTACATCGTCTAAAGAGAATTTACTTAACGAAGGCGTTTCGGCATCTTCAGGTAAATCGTTAATTACGGCATTAATTTTACGTTGTGCATCGGTAAGCAAAAAGTTTACATCGGCACCAGTATTTAAGGTAATCATAACAACCGAAACACTTTCCATAGATTTGGTTTCGATTTTCTTTACGTTTTCTAAAGAAGATACAGCATCTTCGATAATTTTTGATACAGATGTTTCTACCTCGTTCGGAGCTGCTCCAGGATAAACAGTTTGTACCGTAATTACGTTTACATCGAATTTAGGAATCAATTCGTATCCCAAACTAAAGTAAGAGGCAATACCACCAAAAATAAGTAATAAGAATACTACAATGATGATACTTGGTCTTTTTATTGATATTTCAGATATTTTCATTTATCGTTTTATCTTTTATTATTTAATGATTTCAACAGCAGTACCGTCTAATAAGTTAATTTGTCCTGTTGTGATAACTTGTGCGCCTTTTTCAATTCCTGAAATAATTTCTATGTTTTCACCAAAAAATCTGCCCGAAACTACTTTTGTTAGCACAGCTTTACCATCTTTAACAACAAACACCTGATTAGAACTAACACTACCTACAAAAGCACTACGAGGAATTATCAATGCGTTGGCAGATTGCTCGTTACCAAAGTATGCCGTACCGTACATACCTGCTCTTAAATCGTTGTTTGCGTTATTTTTAATTTCTAATTCAACAGGGAAGTTCAAACTACCATCGGCTTTTGGTGCGATAAAGGATACTTTTCCTTCAAAAGTTTGATCTGCCAAAACAGCCGATTCTACTTTAATGATCTGACCTAATTTTACAAAGCCAATGTTTTTTTCATCAACATTTACCTTTAATTTCAATGTACCTACATTTACTATTTCGAATAATTGCTGACCTGGCGATACGTAAGAACCCGGTTCGATATTTCTTTTGTTTATAATACCAGCGAACGATGCTGTAATGTTAACATCAGAAGCTGTTAATTGTGAAGAACGCAAGTTGTTTTTAGCGTTTTCTAATTGTAATTTAACTTGATCTAATTGTTGTTTGGTAACACCACCCGATGCATAAGCACCTTCAAAACGAGTTACTTCGGCTTTTGCATTATTGTAAACAGCCTGTGCGTTTGATACACCTACATTTTGTTTGTCACCATCGATAACAGCTAAAGTTTGTCCGGCACGAACATAGGCACCTTCTTGTACTAAAACACGTGTTACACGACCGGCAGTTTCGGCAGATAACATTACTTCTTGTTTAGGTGCAAACGTACCGTTGGTAATGTATTGTGCATTTACATCTTTGTAATCAGCTGTTTCTATACGCACGGCAACAGCAGCATTTTTTTGCCCAACAATTGCGGTTTGCGCTTCGTTTTCTGCTTTGTTTTTATTTAAAACGTACATAATTCCTGCTAAAGCTGCAATTATTACAATTCCGGTTATAATTATTTTTTTCATGTTTAATGCAAATTAGTTTTGTTCTTGTGTTAATGATTTTAATTCTCCTTTTGCTTTAATAAGTTGTATTTCGGCTACTTTGTAATCTAATAAAGCGTTTGTGTAATTGTTTTGTGCATCGGCATATTGTGTTTCGGCATCTAAAAAATCGGTTAAAGTTGCCAAACCAAATTTGTAATTGTTTTCAACATTTGTCAATACGTCTTGCGCTAAATTTACATTCTCTTTTTGTGTATTTAATGTAATAATTGAGTTGTTAATTTGGGTGATCGCATTTTTTAACGATAAATCTAACGCTAAACGCATATCTCTTTTATCAACTTCTAAACGGTCAATATCAACTTGAGCTTGTTTTATTTTGGCTTTTACAGATCCACCGTTAAATATTGGAATGGTTAAGTTTAATCCAATAGATGCAAAGCTTGACCATGCTGCACCAGGACTTTTAGCAAACCATGGAAATTCGTTTCCAAATCCTTGGTATCCAAAATTACCTGTTAAGCCTAAACTAGGATACCCTTGTGCTTCGGTTGCTTTTTTGTTTAATGCCAATAATTCGGTTTGTTTTTCTAATAATTTAATTTCGGTTCTGTTGTCAACATTTGTTGTTTCATCAATTAGTGCATGTGCGGTAACTTCAAACGTGTTTTCAGGTAATTCAATAGGTGTGCTAATATCCATACCAATTAAATACTTCAACGCATTTTCTTGTAATTCTAACGCATTTACCAATTGCTGACGCGAACTTTTAATGTTGTTTAAAGTTACGTTGGTGCGGTCTAAATCTATTTTTTTAGCTAAACCGTTGTCAAATAAACTTTGAATTACATCGCGTACACGAGTGGTGTTTGCTATGGTTTTATCAATTGTTTTAATTTGCGATTCGGTTTTGTAAACTTCGTAATAGCTGTTGGCAACTTTTTCAATAACCTGTTCTTCTGTAAGCTGTTCGTTTATTTTATAAAACTCTCTTGTAGTTTTAGCAGCTTTTAAACCGGTAAAAACGGCTTGGTTGAACAATTGTTGGTTTAATGAAACCGATGCTGATGATTGCCACGGAGTTCCCATTTTAATTACCTGAACGGTTCCGCCCATATCTAAAGCCATTTGTTGTATAATGGCATTGTAGGTTAAGCCACCGTTGGCATTAATTTGTGGTAGTGCGTTGGCACGAACTTCGTCGATCATGTATTCGCTATTTTGTACGTCTAAACGTGCTTTTACTGCTTCGGCTTTATTTTCTAAAGCATAATTTACAGCTTCTTTTAAGGTAAGTTTTTCTTGTGCCTGCGCAAAGAAACCTAAAAAAGCTAATAAAACAGAGATTCTATATTTCATTGGTATTATGGGGTTTTAATAATTGTTCTAATATTTCTAATCCTCTCGGGGTAACAATTCCTCTTAAATGATATTCCAGCAATTTATAATTCAATTCGTCTATAGATTGGTTACTTTGCAGGTTAATAAACATTTCATCGCTAAAAAAAGCGGTTGTGCTGGCAAAAAATATTTTTCCTACAAAATCTATATCAATATCCTTTCTGTAATAACCTTGTGCCACACCGTCTCGTAGATTTCTTAAAATGGTAAAATCGTAGTTTTCGTGTTTCTTTTGCTGAACACGTTCTGCTAGTTTTGGATAATATTTGTTGAACTGATAAATAGTGCTTGCCTGAATATTTTGTCCAAATAAATCACCTAAACAGTTCTTCATTTCAAAATGTTCATGAATAGGTGTTTCGCAAGAGCCGGCAATGTTTTTTATTTTATCGGCAGCCGATTTAAAAACATAATCAACCGTTGCTTTTACCAATTCGTTTTTTCCCGAAAAATGTTGGTAGATGGTTTTTTTTGATATTCCCAACTCTTTAGCAATATCATCCATTGTTACAGCCTTAAAGCCATTTTTAATAAATAATTCTAAAGATTTCTTTAATACAGTCTCTTTCATTCATTCAAAAAATTTCGACAAAGATACAATGGAAACTTTATACACCAAAAAAGTTTCCAAAGTTTTTTTTAAAATTTTATTTACATGATTAATTAGCTTACATTTGTATTCTTGAAACGAAGTTTACACCTTTTATGAATAATTTCACAGAATACAAAAGCGCTGTTGCCGATTATATAAATCAAATAAATTTTAACAAAGAGCCAAAGGAACTTTACGAACCCATAGGCTATATTGCCAATTTGGGTGGTAAACGTTTACGTCCGCTTCTTACGCTTTTTGCAGCCGAAGTTTTTGGAGCTGCACCAAATGAAGCTATTCACGCTGCAGTTGCAATAGAACTTTTTCATAATTTTTCGTTGATACACGACGATATTATGGATGAAGCTCCGTTGAGAAGAGGTAATAAAACCGTTCACGAAAAATGGAATTTAAACACCGGGATTTTATCGGGTGATGCTATGCTGATTTTGGCTTATCAGTATTTCGAAAATTACGAGGCGAATGTTTTTAAAGATCTTGCAAAATTATTCAGTAAAACAGCATTAGAAGTTTGCGAAGGACAACAGTTGGATATTAATTTTGAAACCCGCAACAACGTTAGTATTCCCGAATATATTAAAATGATTGAATATAAAACGGCTGTTTTAGTAGGTGCTGCTTTAGAAATGGGAGCTATTGTAGCAAAAACAACCGATGCTAATAAAATAGGTATTTATAATTTTGGACGCGATTTGGGGATTGCCTTTCAGTTGCAAGACGATTATTTAGATGCTTTTGGAGAAACAGCAACTTTTGGCAAACAGATTGGTGGCGATATTTTAGAAAACAAAAAGACATATTTGTATCTTAAATCGTTAGAAAATGCAACAAGTGATGATAAAATGGAATTGTTAAACTGGTTTTCATCAAAAGAAGGCGGGGAAGAAAAAATTGAAGCAGTAAAAACATTGTTTCAGAAAACAAATGCCACGAATGATACACAGGTTTTAATTGAAGAATATACTCAAAAAGCATTGATGCAATTAGAGAAGTTAGAAATTCCACTTCATTTTAAAGAAGAACTAAAAGAATTTGCTCTTTCTTTAATGAACAGAACCGTATAAAAAAAATCCGATGCTTCGGATTTTTTTTGCTTTAAAAGAAAACGCGGATAAAAGGCATCCAAGCCTGACTATAAACCAAATTATTTTCTTTGTACAAAACATTGTAACGAATACCAATAGTTGCATTTCCCGATGTGTATCCAGCTCCTAAAAACAAAGCGGTATTCCAAAAATTTTCTTTTTGATAAGAACCACTTTGGTAATCAGTCCAAATATTATTAACGCGTAACTGTTCTACTTCGGCCGAAAGCTGTAAAAATTCAACTGGTGCGTAAATTCCCAATACATTCACACCATACGATGTACTTTCGTAGAAACCTTTCGATTTTAAATAGTTAAACTGCAACCCCAAACCAACAGATAATTGTTCGGTAATAGGTTTTAATGCTGTTGGTGCAACGGCAATATTAGTAAAACCATTGCCAAATCCTAAACCTAAAGCGCCGCCAAATTGCATATCGCTAAAAAAAGTAGTTGTACGTGGTTGGTATGTATCCTGATTTACTTGTGCAAACGCATTAAACCCCGTAAAGGCGCAGCTTGTAACAATTAAAAAGATTTTTTTCATAAGAAAACTAAATTTCCGCTAATATATAAATTATACCGTTAAATGTTTCTTAACTAAAAAAAGTTTCAAATAACCAACTGTTTACGAATAATGAAAAATTAATTTTAAAAAAGATGAATAAATAATTATGTTGCTAAAAAAATAACGATATTAAGCATTATTGCTAAAAAACTAAAGTTTAAGCAGATACCTTAAGTTAATTAAATTAAATTGTTGGGAAAAAATAAAGTATAAAACTGTTTAAAATGTTGTATTATTAATTGAAACTATTGTATTTTTGTGAAAATTTTTTAACGAAAAAAGAGTCATTAGACAAAAATTATGGATAGGTTTTCCTTTTTAAACGCTGCACATACTCAATTCTTTGCAGATTTGTACGATCAGTACCTTGTAAGTCCTGATAGTGTTGAACCAAGTTGGAGAGCATTTTTTCAGGGGTTCGATTTTGCAAACGAGTTCAATGGTGGCGCTGTTGAGCAGTTATCTAATGCTTACGCCGGCACAGGAGAGTCGACTCAAGCGATAGAAAATCTTCAAAAAGAATTCGCAGTTTTAAAGCTTATAGATGCATACCGTACTCATGGTCATCTGTTAACAAAGATTAATCCTTTAAAAGAACGTTTCGTAGAAATGCCCGATTTAGCCATTGAAAAATTTGGTTTATCACAGGCAGATCTTAATAAAACGTTCGAAGCGGCTAAAACAATTCAATTACCAACAGGTACTTTACAACAAATTTTAGATCATTTAACAGCTGTTTATTGTACATCTACTGGTGTAGAATTTACATACATACCAAATGATACCAAAGTACAGTGGATTGCCAAATATTTTGAATCTAAACAATCAAAATTATCGGTAGATCAACAAAAACATATTTTAGAGAAGTTAGTACAGGCAGCCGCTTTTGAAAATTTCTTTCACACAAAATATGTAGGGCAAAAACGTTTCTCATTAGAAGGTTTAGAAGCTACAATTCCTGCTTTAGACGCCTTAATTGATGCCGCTGGTGATGCAGGTGTAGAAGATGTTGTAATTGGTATGGCACACCGTGGACGCTTGAATATTTTAGCGAACATTATGCAAAAACCGGCTCAAAACATTTTTACAGAGTTTGACGGTAAAGATTATGCCGATGTTTCAGAATCTTTTGATGGTGATGTAAAATACCATTTGGGTTACACATCGGAAAAAACAACAGCTTCAGGTAAAAAAGTTGTTTTAAATTTGGCTCCAAACCCATCGCATTTAGAAACGGTTGGTGCAGTAATCGAAGGGGTTACGCGTGCTAAACAAGACAAATACCACGCAAATGATTTCTCTAAAGTATTGCCAATTGCTTTACATGGAGATGCTGCAGTTGCAGGGCAGGGTATAGTGTACGAAATTGTACAAATGAGCAAATTACGTGCTTACCAAACAGCAGGAACCATTCATTTGGTATTAAACAATCAGGTTGGTTTTACAACAAATAATAAAGATGCACGTTCTGGAGTTTATTCTACAGAAGTTGCTAAAGTTGTTGCAGCACCAGTTTTACACGTTAATGCCGATGATACCGAAGCAGCCGTAGAAGCAATGTTGTTTGCTGTTGCTTACCGTATGGAATTTAAAGAAGATGTTTTCATTGATTTAGTAGGATACCGTAAGTACGGACATAACGAAGGTGACGAGCCACGTTTTACTCAACCAATTTTATATAAGTTAATTTCTAAACACCAAAATGCACGTAATATTTACAATGCACGTTTAATTGAAAACAAAGTAATTGCTGCAGAATATGTTGGTGATTTAGAAGATAAATACAAGGCTATTTTAGAAGAGAATTTAGCCACAGCTAAAGCTACCGAAAAAACAGTTGTTATTCCATTCATGCAAAAAGAATGGGAAGGTTACCACATTGCAGATCGTACACGTATGCTACAAACATACGATACCGAAGTTTCTTTAGAAATGTTAGATGAAGTAGCGCCTTTACTAACAACATTACCAGAAGATAAAAAATTCATCAGCAAAGTATCAAAACTTATTAAAGATCGTTACAATATGTACTACGAAAACGATAAGTTAGACTGGGCAATGGGTGAATTATTAGCGTATGGTACGTTGATTTCAGAAGGGTACGATGTTCGTTTTTCTGGTCAAGATGTACAACGTGGAACATTTTCTCACCGTCATGCAGTAGTTAAAGTAGAAGAAACCGAAGAAGAATATATCCCTTTAAATAACTTAAAAGCACAAAACGGACAAATGCGTATTTACAATTCGCACTTATCAGAATACGCAGTTTTAGGTTATGAATACGGATATGCAATGGCAAATCCAAAAGCGTTAACTATTTGGGAAGCACAGTTTGGAGATTTCTCTAACGGCGCTCAAATTATGATCGACCAGTATATTTCGGCAGGTGAAGACAAATGGAACAGCCAAAACGGTTTAATCATGTTATTACCTCACGGGTACGAACATCAAGGAGCCGAACACTCTTCTGCCCGCTTAGAGCGTTACTTACAATTGTGTGCAAATGGCAATATGTATGTAGCAAACTGTACCACGCCGGCGAATCATTTCCATATGTTACGTCGCCAAATGGTTACAGATTTCAGAAAACCATTAATCGTAATGTCGCCTAAATCGTTATTGCGTCATGCAGAAGCAACTTCTACAAAAGAAGAATTTACCAACGGATCTTTTCAGGCTGTAATTGATGATCCTAAAGTATCAGATAAAGCTGCCGTTAAAACGTTGGTTTTTGTTTCAGGTAAATTTTATTATGATTTACAAGCAGAAAAAACTAATTTAGGTAGAACAGATATTGCTTTTGTACGAATTGAACAATTGTTCCCATTACATACCGATAAGTTACAAGAAATTATTGCTTCTTATCCAAATGTAGAAGATTATGTTTGGGCACAAGAAGAGCCTCGTAATATGGGAGCTTACAGTTATATGTTAATGAATTTTGATTTAGTAAAATTCCGTTTAGCAGCACCAGCCGATGCATCGGCACCAGCCGCAGGTTCATCTGTACGTTCTAAAGCGCGTTATGCACACGCTATTGCAAAAGTTTTCGATAAAAATTTATAATTTTACACTAGTTTTAATAACAATATTAAATTAATATACTCATGAGTATCTTAGAAATGAAAGTTCCTTCGCCAGGAGAGTCGATCTCTGAAGTGGAAATTGCTACATGGTTAGTAAAAGATGGAGATTACGTAGAAAAAGACCAAGCAATTGCAGAGGTTGATTCTGACAAAGCAACTTTAGAATTACCTGCTGAAGCAAGTGGTATCA
>JBEBXO010000015.1:0-44174 GCA_040391585.1 Paenimyroides ummariense
CTGGAACTTATCTGGTTAAAATAGAAACAGCCAAAGCATCGCAGTTTGTGAAGGTGGTGAAAAAATAGTTTTATTGACAATAATATAAAAAGACACGGCAGGGATTTTTCCCTGCCGTGTTTGTTTTGTGATATTAGACTAATGATTTTACTGTGATTTTTTTTCGTTTAAACTGGCTAGGAGCACATCTTGTATATCTGCTGCACTTGGTAATTCAAAAACTTCTAAATCAAAATAAGGAACTACTGCAATTACGTGGTCAAAAATATCTGCCATTATTCCTTCGTATTCTGCCCACACAATAGAATTGGCAAAGGTGTATATTTCAATAGGCAAACCGTGCTCGGTAGGTTGCAAATGACGCACCATAATTGAATATCGTTTGTTGGTGTTTACATTATTTAATAAATAACGTTTCACGTACTCTCTAAACAAACCTACATTGGTCATTCGTCTGCCATTCACCAACATCGTTGGGTCGTCAACATGGGTATGGTTGTAGGTAGCAATTTCTTGTTGGCGTTCAATGATAAATGATTTTAATAGTTTGATACGCTTTAAATCTTCAATTTCTTCTGCTTCTAAAAAACGAACCGATCGCATTTTTATATTGATAGATCTTTTAATACGTCGACCACCTGAACGTTGCATTCCTCTGTAATTTTTAAACGAATCACTGATTAATGCATAGGTAGGAATGGTGGTAATTGTTTTATCAAAATTCTGAACTTTAACGGTGTTAAGATTAATTTCTAAAACATCGCCATCGGCACCGTATTTCGACATTTCGATCCAATCGCCCACACGAACCATATCGTTCGATGAAACTTGAATACTGGCAACAAATCCTAAAATAGTATCCTTAAAAACTAACATGACAATAGCAGATGCAGCTCCTAATGACAATAGTAATCCATAAGGTTCTTTTCCTGATAATTCAGAGAAAACTAAAATTCCACAAATGATATACAACAAAATGGCAATAACCTGAAAATAGCTATCTAAAGGCTTATCCATAAACCTTTTTTTGGTGTTTAAAAGATCTTTTACGGCATAAAAAATAGCTTTAACAAACAGGGTAACCGTAACAATGATTAAAATATCGGTAATCTTAATTGTAAAGTTAGTCCATTTAGGAAAACTCGTGAAAATTAAAGGTAAGGTTTGCTTTGCAATTATTAACGGAATAAGATGCGTAAGGTATTTTAATACTTTGTTTTGGATCAGAAAATCGTCAAATCGGGTTTTACTTCTTCTTACAATTTTAATAACTGCAATGCGCAATAGTTTTCTAATAAAATGATCTATAATGTAAAGAAGTACAAATAGTAGCACCAAAAGGATAATTGAATTTAATGAATGAGCAATTTGACTTGAAAGTCCTGCTTTCATCAATAAATGATATCCAAATGAATAGATAGCGCTTTGTAAATCTACATCTAATAAAGTGTCCATAAAAAAATAGTTTAAAAAAATCCCGGATACAGTCCGGGATTGGTTTTATAATTCGTTTAGCATTTTAGAGATTTCGTCTAATTTCGGAGTCAAAATCACCTCAATCCTTCTGTTTTTAGCCTTCCCGTCGGAATTATTGTTTGATGCAATCGGAGCAAATTCACTACGTCCGGCAGCTGTTAAGTTTTTCTTATCAATGCCCGAAGTTTGTTCTATAATATTAACGATAGCCGTGGCGCGTTTAGTTGACAAATCCCAATTGTTGGTAATACCACCACCAAGGTTTCCTACAATTTTATCGTTATCGGTATGCCCTTCAATTAAAATAGAAATATCGTCGTTTTTAGCTAAAACCTGTGCTAATTGTTGTACGGCATTTTTACCTTCGTTACTCACTGTCCAACTGCCCGATGGAAACAATAATTTATTTTCCATAGAAACATATACTTTGCCGTTTTTTTGTTCTACGGTTAATCCTTTCCCTTCAAATTCAAATAAGGCTTTAGAAAGCGATTCTTTTAAATTGCGCAGGTTTTTGTCTTGTGCCGCCAGTTTGCTTTCTAATTCGGTAACTCGCGAAGATTTTCCGTCCAGTTCTTTCTTTAAACTGTTTAAGCGTTCAATTTCTGCTTTAATTGCTTGATCGCTGTTTTTTTCTAAGCCTTCATAATCTTTCTGCAACTGGTCGTAAGCTACCTTTAATTTAACGCGTTCGGAAACAGCGTCATCTAACTGACTTTCTAAAGATTTATTCTTTGTTCCTAAATCAAAAGATTGCGATTTTAAGTCAGATGATTCACCTGTTAAACGTTCTAATTCTTGGGCGCAGTTTTTGTATTTTTCGTCTAGTTCGTTATATAATCTTCTGGTAACACAGCCTGTTAAAAATGGAATGCAACAAGCAGCTAATACTATTTTTTTCATGTTTCTAAATGTTTTATTAATCAATTTCAATGGCAACCGGGCAATGGTCAGAGTGTTTGGCATCGGGCAGAATGTAGGCGCGTTTTACACGGTCTTTCATGTTTTCGGTAATTAGGTTATAATCAATACGCCAGCCTTTATTGTTGTTACGGGCATTGGCACGGTAACTCCACCACGAATAATTGTGTGGTTCGGGATTCAGCATACGAAACGAATCAATAAATCCGTTTTTCATAAAAGTATCCAGCCATTCGCGTTCTTCAGGTAAAAAACCCGAAACTTTGGCATTGCGAATAGGATCGTGAATATCAATAGCCTGATGACAAATGTTATAATCGCCGCCAATAATCAGGTTAGGAATTTCGTTTTTCAGTTCGTTGATGTATTCCTGAAAATCTGCCATATACTGAAATTTATGACTTAAACGATCGATATTTGTACCCGAAGGAAGGTATAACGACATAATAGACACATCTTCAAAATCTACCCGAAGGTTTCTTCCTTCTTTGTCCATATGTTCTATGCCGGTTCCGAAAACCACGTTTTTAGGTTCGTTTTTACATAAAATAGCAACTCCGCTGTAACCTTTTTTTTCTGCCGAAAAATAATATTGGTACGGATAGCCTGCTGCTGTAATTTCTAAAACCGGAATCTGTTCCTGTGTTGCCTTAATTTCTTGTAAGCAAATTACATCGGGATTTGCAGCCTGTAACCACTCTAAAAAACCTTTGGTAATTGCGGCACGTATGCCGTTTACATTGTATGATAAAATTTTCATTTTCTTAAGTAGGTGTTTTGTCAAAAATACATAATTTCATTGCGAACAAAAATACATTTAACGAGATGTTTTGATTTTTAAAAGAAATTATCTTATTAACAATTTATTAAAACTAAAGTAAATTTTATTATATTTAAAACCTTAACCTTAGATTAAAACTGCATTATAATGAAAGTGGTTTTAAATAGGTGTGAAAGGAATTGTTATCTTTGCAAAAAAATAGTTAAATGGGGTTGGTAACCGCTAAAGAAATTGCGCGCGTAATTAAATTAGAAAAGTACGGTTTTATTGGTACTTTTTCTGGTTGGTTGTTAATGAAAGTGCTTAAAATATCAGAATTAAACAAAGTTTACGATAGAAACAAACATTTAGAAGACGTTACTTTTTTAAATGCCATTTTGAACGAATTTCAGATAGAGTTTGAAATTGATCCCGAAGAATTAAAACGATTGCCCAAACAAGGACCGTATATTACCATATCGAACCATCCATTGGGCGGGATCGACGGTATTTTGCTGTTGAAATTAATGCGCGAGCGCGATCCCGACTTTAAAATTATCGCGAATTTTTTACTGCATAGAATAGAGCCTTTAAAACCTTTTATCATGCCGGTTAATCCGTTTGATAATCATAAAGATTCGCAGTCTAGCGTATTGGGCTTAAAAGAAACCTTACGCCATTTAAGCGATGGCAAGCCGTTGGGCGTTTTTCCGGCGGGCGAAGTTTCAAATTTTGAAGAAGACGATAAAATTGTAGACAAACCTTGGGAAGAAGGTGCTTTAAAATTAATTCGAAAAGCACAGGTTCCTGTGGTTCCTATTTATTTTCATGCCAAAAACAGCAGGTTGTTTTATATGTTGTCTAAAATTAGTCCAACATTGCAGACAGCCAAACTTCCTTCCGAATTATTAACCCAGAAAGATCGTGTAATCCGCGTGCGTATTGGAAAATCTATTACGGTTGCTGAACAAAACGAACACGGCGATTCTATAGAAATTTTCGGAAAATTCTTGCGTCAGAAAACTTATTTGCTGGCAAATACAACCAAAGACGATAAAAAGCAGTACATTAAAATTCCATCGTTTAAACTGCCAACACCTCCGCCAAAAGAAATAGAGCGTCCAGTCATGCAGGATTTAATGGTGCAGGAAATTGAAAGTTTACGAAAAGGAGACGATCGTTTGCTGCAAAGCAAAAATTACGAGGTTTTTTTAACCGATGCGGTTAATATTCCGAATATTCTACGGGAAATAGGAAGGTTGCGCGAAATTACTTTTCGTGCTGTAGGTGAAGGAACCAACGAAGCAATTGATTTAGACCGATACGATACCTTTTACAAACACATGTTTTTATGGGACGACGATGCCAAATGTATTGCCGGTGCCTACCGTATGGGTTTAGGGAAAGATATTTATACAAAACAGGGAATAAGCGGTTTTTATTTAACCGAATTGTTTCGTTTTGAACCCGAATTACATTCCATGATGGAACAGTCTATAGAAATGGGACGTGCCTTTATTGTTGGTGAGTACCAGCAAAAACCTATGCCCTTGTTTTTATTATGGAAAGGAATTGTGCATACCACTTTGCGCTATCCCGAACATAAATATTTAATTGGTGGGGTAAGTATTAGCAACCAGTTTTCGGATTTTAGTAAATCGCTGATGATTGAATTTATGAAATCGCATTTTTACGATCCGTATGTGGCACAATATGTTCAGCCTAAAAAAGAATACAAGGTACAACTGAAAGATGCCGATAAAGATTTTGTTTTTAACGAAGCCGAAGCCGATTTGAATAAATTCGACAAACTGATTGAAGAAGTAGAACCAGGCGGACTGCGTTTGCCGGTTTTAATTAAAAAATACATCAAGCAAAACGCACGGGTAGTAGCTTTTAATGTTGATCCGTTGTTTAACAATTCAGTAGACGGGTTGATGTATATACGTATTGCCGATTTACCCGAAAGCACCGTTCGTCCCGTAATTGAAGAATTACAATTAGAATTGGAACGTAAGATTAACGAGAAACAAGAAGAATAACAAAACACCCCTAAAATATAATTTAGGGGTGTTTTGTTAATAGATTAAAGATATTTGTGTGAATGTTTAATGAGAAGCTGAAATGAATTCAGCTTGAAAATCGCTATTTTTTAAGACACGTTCTTTCTTTATATGAATATTTCTAGTTTTTAATAAACTTATGTGTGGCAGTATATTTCCCAGTATTAATAACCAAGATGTACGTTCCGGTTTGTAAACTTTCCACATTAATTTGTTGGTTTACTTGGTTGGTATTTTCTTGAGAAACGGTTTTAATCAATCTGCCGTTTAAATCAAAAATATCAAACTTAATTTTACCCGTATCTTTTGTAGAAAATTCAATATTTAAAACATTAGTTGTTGGGTTTGGGTAGATTTTTAAATCTTTAATTGTAACTTTTTCTGTACTTAAATTCGGATCCCACAGTGTGAATTTTTTAGAAACCGTGTAAAAAATGTTTCCTACTGCTTCAATTTTAATTCGGGCATCATACGTGCTGGTTAAGTTAGTAGGTATGGTGACTGTTGCGCTTCCGTTATTAGGAACATTCCCCGCTAAAGTTACATAAGTTAATCCGTTATCGGTAGAAACCAAAATATTTACATTGGTTGTATTAATATTGTTTGCTGTAGTACCTGCAACATTCCACGTAATGGTTTTGGTTGATCCCATAAACCAAATAGGTTCGGTTGTACTTGGGTTGTTATTTGGATACGTAATTACAAACGGCCCTGTGTTAGCTGCTGTAATGGTTACGGGTTGGGTGTAAACAACTCGTGCACCTGCCGCATTGTTGTCGCGAACAGTTGCTACAAAACTATACGTTCTGCCTACGGTTGCCAAGCGTTCCCATTGTGAGCTTACAATTCCGTTGGTAATTGTTGTGCCATTTAAAACAGTTGACAAACTTGGAAAAGAACGGGAGTTGGCACTATTTGGTGCAACCGATCTAAATGCAGGTCCGGTTGTGGCTGTAGCAACAGGCGGTTGTGAGGCAATTTGCGCATTAACCTGCTCAAAGGTATAGGTTAAAAAATCGTTATTGGCATCGGATGCCGAAGTACTTAATAGAAAAGGTGTTCCGTACGGAATGGTTTTAGCAACTAAAGGTGTAACAACTGGTGCTGAATTGGTTACAGTTGTTTGCTGTGCGCAAGTAGCGGTAAGTAAAAAAGTCTGCATTTCTTTTATGCTAACATAATGGTAGTACGCATCTACATTGCTTTGTATATCGGGCGGACAAATTCCGGCGTAAGACATAATGGTACTTCCGCTGCCTACTTCTACCGCTGTACTGCCGTTTCTGTTAAATTGGCACATGTTGTTAAAGGTGTGTTCTGCACCAAACTGATGTCCCATTTCATGCGCCACATAATCTACATCGTACGGATCGCCTACAGGGGAAGAGGATCCTGTTATACCCGATGCTTTTGACCATGAGCTACAAACCGATCCTAAACTTGCCAAACCTCCGGCGCCGGTACTAAAAGTGTGCCCTATATCGTAATTGGCGGTTTTAATTATATTGTCTATTACTGTTTGACTTTCATTGATTAATGAATTTGCATTGTTGTTGGTGAAATTATCAGAAGTAATAAAAATAATGTCTTTATTGTTTGCAATTAAATTTAAATGAACATTTAATTCACGTTCAAAAATCTGGTTTAAACGGGTTAATGTTACATTCATTGCTGCTAAAACAATGTCTTTCTTTTGATCTAAAGTAGTATTTGGTGTACCTACAGGTGCGTTGTTTATGTGAAAAGCAGCATATTCTATGGTACATGCCAAAGCTAAACGATACGTTCTACGCTTATTATCTAAACTAAATGTTTGTACAGGATTTTCTAGCGTTGTAATACCTTCATCAAAACTATCGCCCGGAACCAAACAACTAAAGTTCGTTTTAGGTAACTGTAAACTGCTGCGTTGATAAACCATAACGTTATTTAAATCGTTTGTGTAATTATCAATATAAAACACAGAACCATCGGCCTTCGTTCCCATAGCATGCATTCCAAAAATATCAGAAATACTAATGCTTATGCTGTTTCCGTTGTTTTCTGTAGCAACAGCTTTTAAACTTTTTATGTTAGATACCGTTTCTGCTAATGCAGGTTCCATGGCTGTATTATTGTAAAGCCAGTAATTAGTCAGTTGTCCGTTTGCATCGGGTAGGCTCATCACTAAAGGTGACGGTTTTTCTGATAATTCCGGAGCGTTTTTAACCCATTCTAGAACATTTTTAAGATTAAGGCTGTAAACTTTAAAATGTTCAGGTGTATTTTTTCTTGCGAATTTTTCGTTTTCAGAAAAATAACGTTCCGTATTTTCTTTAAAAGGATTAAACTGTGCAAACAAATTTCCGGTAAAGAAAATAAGCAGAAAACACAGCAAGTTATTGTGAAATTTCATAAAAAAATGATTGTTTTGTCAAAAGTACTAACTTTAAGGCGAACAAATGTTTTAGTTGACCTCAATTTTTAAATAATTAACCTATATTAAAGATTTAACAAATAACTATGGTTCGTTATTTTATTAATAACTTTGAAAAAAACTGTAAAAGTGAACGTTTTTAATTCTGTACAATCTTTTAAATCTGCACAAAAAACCATTGTAACCCTTGGTACTTTTGATGGTATGCACGTGGGACATCAAGCCATATTGAATAAATTAAAACTTCAAAAAGAAATCTATGGTTATGAAACGCTGGTGCTTACATTTTTTCCGCACCCCAGAATGGTTTTAAAAACCGATAACAAAATATCATTGTTAAACACCATAGATGAGCGTATTTCGCTAATCGATCAATTTGGAATAGATCACTTGGTAGTTCAGGAATTTACACAGGATTTCGCTAATTTATCTGCCGAAGAATTTGTAAAAAACGTTTTGGTAGATCAGTTTAATATCGGAAAAATTGTTATTGGATACGATCACCGTTTTGGAAAAAACCGATCTGCCGATATTCACGATTTAATAGAATTCGGTAAAAAATACCATTTTGATGTAGAGCAAATTTCTGCCGAAGAACTGAACGATGTTTCTGTAAGTTCCACCAAAATACGCAATGCTTTAAACCAAGGCGATGTGAGTCTGGCAAAAAACTACTTGGGGTATCCGTACATGGTTTCGGGCAGAGTGGTTTCGGGTAAACAATTAGGCAGAACCATTGGTTATCCTACCGCGAATATTCAGGTTGCCGAAGATTATAAGCTAATTCCTGCTATTGGTGTGTACGTGGTTGGTGTTACGGTTAATGGCAAAGATTTTTACGGAATGTTGAGTGTGGGGACTAACCCAACGGTTGGCGGTACCGAGAAAACAATTGAAGTTTATATTTTTGATTTTAACGACACTATTTACAATGAAGAAATAACGGTACGTTTTCTTACAAAAATTCGCGATGAAGAAAAATTTGCTTCGATAGATTTATTGATCGAAGCATTAAAAAACGATGAGGTTTTCTCTCGAAATTTTCTTTCAAATAGGGATTAGTTATGTGGAAAAAAGCATTTCAGAAAATAGATAATTCATCGTTGGTGGTTTTCCGTATTTTTTTCGGAATCATATTTTTTGCCGAAGCTGTTGGTGCGCTGGCATTAAAATGGGTCGATCGAAATTTTGTTGATACCGCTACCAATTTTACCTTTATCGGTTTTGAATGGCTTTTGTATCTGCATAACGAAATAATGTATGTGGTTTTTGGCTTAATGGCTTTGGCTTCAATCGGAGTGATGTTGGGCTACAAATACCGATTTTCTATTATTGCACTGACCATTTTGTGGAGTTTGGTCTACTTTGGACAAAAAACATCGTACAACAACCATTACTATTTAATGTGGTTAATTGGATTGATCATGTGTTTTTTACCTGCAAATGCGTATGCTTCTATCGATGCTAAACAAAATCCGTCGATAAAAAAGAACTATATGCCGCAGTGGGTTCGTCTGGTTTTTATCATTCAGATAAGCTGTGTGTATTTTTACGCAACTATTGCAAAGTTTTATCCCGATTGGTTAGATGGTACCGTTACAAGAAATATGTTTATGGGTATGAGCAATATGCCCGATTTTATTCGGAATCTTTTTCAAAAAACCGAATTTCAGCTGTTTATTGCCTATATGGGTATTGCTTTTGACGGGTTGATTGTTCCGGCATTACTTTGGAAACGTACCCGTTGGTTCGCAATTATCGCTTCGTTAATATTTCACATATTCAATTCAATTACCTTGCAAATAGGCGTTTTTCCTTATTTTGCATTGAGTTTTTGCGTATTCTTTTTTCCGCCCGATCAAATTCGAAATTTCTTTTTTAGGAAGAAAGAAAAAGAAGTTTTTAATCAAGAAACAACCGATGATGCTCTAAAAATTTTCCGCTGTTTTTTTATTCCGTATTTAATCATTCAAATTTTATTGCCCATACGTCATTGGTTTATAAAAGGCGATGTGTTGTGGACAGATGAAGGACACCGATTAAGTTGGCGGATGATGTTGCGTTCCCGATCGGGTGAAGTTACTTTTAAAGTAATTGATAAGAAAACAAACGAACGATTAACATTTAACAATACCGAGTTACTGAACGATAAACAACGATCACGTTTAAATACCCCCGATGTAATTTGGCAAATGGCACATAAAATTAAAGATCATTTTAAAAATCAAGGAAAAGAGGTCGAAGTTTACGCTATGCAAAGCAACGTAAGTATAAATATGCGTTCAGGCAATCGTTTAATAGATCCAAATGTTGATTTAGCAGCCGAAGAATGGAGCCATTTTAAACACCACGATTGGGTTTTAGATGAAAAACATCCGAAAGGTTTTGGTTTGCATAAGAACAAAGTTCAAAACCTGAAGAAGTTAAAGTTCCAAAAGTAAAATACTGAATCCAGTCGCCTAAATTAATGTACAGTGCTTTGTTGTTGTTTTTTAAAGGCAAGGTCATAGGTAAATGACGGTGACCAAAAATAAAGTAATCGGCAAATTGTTCATTCACCTTTTTATTGGAATACAATATAAGCCATTCGTTGTCTTCACCTAAATAAGTTGCATCTTCATCGCCCGAAATCAGTTTGTTTTTTACCGATAAATATTCTGCCAAACGCACGCCAATATCAGGGTGTAACCACCGAAAAAGCCATTTTGAAAAGCTGTTGGTAAAAACCTTTTTCATGCGTTTGTATCCTTTGTCACCAGGTCCCAAGCCATCACCATGACCTATGAATAATGTTTTATCGAAAATTTTAAATAGTTTGGGCTCGTGAAAAACAGGAATGTCCAATTCGTTTTCAAAATAATCTTCCATCCACAAATCATGATTTCCTACAAAAAAGTAAATAGGCAGGCCGTTGTCGCGCATTTGTGCTAGTTTTCCTAAAATTCGGACAAATCCTTTAGGAACCACTTTTTTATATTCAAACCAAAAATCGAACAAATCACCTACAATAAACAAGGCTCCGGCATCTTTTTCAATAGCATTTAACCACTTTAAAAATAAGGCTTCGCGCGGAAGACTTTTTTCACGGGTAGGTGCTCCGAAATGATGATCGGATGTAAAATAAACTTTTTTATCTGTAGGAATTTCTAATGCAATCATGTTTATTGATTATCAGAAGCAAACCATTCGGCATACGAACTTTCGGTTTCTTGCAAACGCAAAGAAAATAATTGAATGTTTTGTGGCAAACGGTTTTTAATACGTTCGGCAAAATCAATCACTAAATTTTCACTTGTGGGTTGGTAATCTACCAAAATAACGTGATGCCCGCGCTGTTCTAATTCTTTAGCCAGTTCAACATGTGGCGTATTTTGATTAAAAACGGTAGCGTGGTCAAACGGATCTACCACTTCTTCGCGTACAATGGTTTTTAAATCGGTAAAATCAATCACCATACCAAATTTCACATGGTTTTTATCGGTAATTGGTTTACCAATAACGGTAACCGATAATTTATAACTATGCCCATGAACATTGCGACATTTGCCGTCGTAACCATAAAGTGCATGTCCGGTTTCAAAGGTAAACTGCTTGGTGATTCTGATAAAACTCATACTGTGAAAATTTTTAGCAAAATTAGTGATTTAAAATTTAATGTATATTTGATAGATAATATATCTTTTTTAAAATAGGAAGTTTATGACTGATAATCAAAAATCACAAGATAAAGCTGTAAAAATAATTTTGATAATCTTTATACCAATTATAATCTTTTTGGTTATTAAAAAAATAATGAGGGAAGAGTCAACAGATCATATATCGAAAAAATATTTAGAATATTATAACTATTCTTTTAAAGGAGTGGTTTTTGAAAAGAAACAAGATCAAAGAGGAAATGGAGCAAACATTGCTAAATATCTTCATTTGAATTCAGGAATTATACATAGGGTTGGATCTCATATTTATTATGATATTGAAAAGGGAGATAGTGTTTATAAAAAGATGAAATCGGATACTGTTTATTACATTACAAAGAAAAAAGGTCTTATTAAACAAATGGAAAATAATTATCAAAAAGATTATTTAAAGACAAAAAGCCGAAAGCACTAACTTCCGGCTTTAATATATTACTTCCCTTTAAAAGCGTTCAAGGCATTCACAGTAAAATCAGACAAAACCAATTTACCCGAAATAGCAGCGCGTTCTTTTAAAAGTATATCCCAATTTTCGGTTCCTTCCCACAGAACCTTTTTCATTTCGTACAAAGCTTCCGGGTTGTAACTGCTTAAACGTGTAGCGAATTTTTCCAAAGCTTCGTCCATTAACGTTGTGTCATCAAACAATCTTGTAAATAATTTATTATCAAAAGCCCATTCAGCCGATTTCCAATTTTCGGCATCTAACGTCATTTCGGCTAAAGCAGGTTTGCCAATTTTTCGGCTAACAGCGGGTTCAATCACAAACGGACCAATACCAATGGCTAGTTCCGAAAGTTTAATTGAAGCATTTTTGGTAGCAAATGTGTAATCGCACGCCGCCGCCAAACCAACGCCGCCGCCAACTGTTTTCCCTTGAACACGCCCAATAATGATTTTGTTCGATTTTCGCATGGCATTAATCACATTGGCAAATCCGCTGAAAAATTGTCCGCCTTCTTCCAAATTGCTCACCTGCAACAATTCATCAAACGATGCGCCTGCGCAAAAAGCCTTATCGCCTGCACTTTGCAATACAATAACTCGCACTTCCTTATTATTGTTTAAAGCATTAATAGCATTTGTTAATTCTGCCAGTTGCGAACTTGGAAACGAATTACTTGCCGGATGAAAAAATTCAACAAAAGCAATAGCATCTTTAAAAGTAGTTGTAACGTATGAAGTATTTTCCATTTAAATTAGTTTGTACAAATATAAACCATGTTGGCAAAATGTTATTTGTTTTTGATAAATATGTACATTTGCAACGTTTTAAAAGCACTGATATGTTTAAATATTTTACCCTTTTTGTTTCTTTTTCATTTACAGCAACTGCCCAGCAGACAAATACGGTGTATTATGCGGCACCTTATCTACAAATTGAAGATGTTCATAAAAAAGCAACTGCAGACGGAAATGATTTTGGATACAATATTTTAATCCATCCCGAAGCAACGTTTGTTAAAGAAGGTTATTTTATGTGGGTAGACGATCAGTGGTATGAAATTTTAAATAGCAACGAGTTGTTTAAACCGCATGCCGATTTTAAAACACTTTTTACCATTTCTAATGATGCTAAAAACCCGCTGAAAATAAAAGATGAAAACGATGTGATTTATCTTTTTCCGGTAGAAGCTTTAGATGGTTACATTGTTTCGCAGGCAGATTTTAAAACGCTTTCCCAATCGATCGAAAAACGCGATTTAATTACTTATTCCAAACCAGTTGAGGCGGTGGTAGAAAAAGCACCTGTTATTTTAGATGTGATTGATGTTGTTGAAATTCCAAAAAAAGAAATTCCGGTTGTTCCTGCAAAAGAAGAAGTTGCTGTTACTGCCGAATTACCTAAATTAAACACCAACGAACCGGTTTTAATTACCAGCGAAGATCCGCAATCTGTTTTGTTAGATGTGATTGAAGTTGTTGAGGTGGTAAAAAGAGAAGAAGTTCCGTTTGATCCTAACAAAAATACCGTTGTTGAAAATCAGCCTGAAATAACAGAAGAAAAACCTAAAGTTGCAGAAGAAGTTCCTGTAAAAATATCGGCAACCAACACGCCAATTATCGCCAAACCAAGCAACGATTACGAAATTGCCGTTAACGAAGGTTTTGACGGAACAGTAACCGAATGGATTGAAATGATTGATGCAAAAGGTGGTAAAACAGCATACCAGCAAGCGCTTGATAAAGGTTATAAAGGCACAGAAGAAGAATGGATGAAAATGCTTTGGGGGCGCGAAGTGGATGTTGAAATAGCAAAACGAGATAAAACAACGGCAATTGTAATGGAATGGATTCAATCTTTGAATACATCTAAAGGAAATTCACCTTACGAAATGGCTTTAAAGCACGGTTTTTACGGAACATTCACAGAATGGGTAGAATCTGTTATCGGTACTGATGGTGAAAAAGCTTATGAGCATGCGCAAACGAAGGGTTTTAAGGGATCTTATAAAGAATGGATTGAAGAGCAATTAGTAAATTCTAATAAAGAAGTGCTTAGGAAAGAACGCTTATCGCAAACACAAATGTTTGTTGCACCAAATGTAGCTTTGCCTATAGATACGGAAACAACCGAGCCATTAACTTTTGATTTGTTTGATTACTATAATAAATTTTACGGATCGGCAGTATTGACAAGTTCTAACAATGAACAAAATACCTTTGAAATTTTACCAACTGATTTGGAGTATCAAATTACTTGGTTTGAAAAAGATAAAATTAAAATAATAGAGCTTAGTAAAAACGGTATTTTAAAATACCAACCTATTGAAGAGTATACCGGTACTTTTTCTTTAATAAATGTGCGGTATATTTTAAAATAATTTGTGTAAATTATAATTACGCATAAAAAAAGTCCGTAATTTATTAGCATCTCTCAAAGCATAAAATGTAATACAATAATATATTATTGTATTACATTTTATGCTAATATATATATATTGAAATGACAAATTTTACAATGCTCAATATTCTTCGTTAATTTGCTGTATATGTGGTTTTTGTTATCAAAAAAACAAAAAGTTACAATTTGTTAAAGTTTTTTTTAAGATATATTTATGATGTTTAAATATATTTTTAGTACTTTTATAGTTCAAAATGTAATTTAATTAAAATTCTGACAATAAAACTATTCAATTAATTAAAATTGTAAGATATAGTTTATATTGTTGTTATATTGACGCCTGTTCTTTTTAGTAGTTTGGTACTTTGGTTTTCTGGTAAGTGACTGAATATGAATAGTGGTAATATTGTTGTCGTTTTAATGTTTTTATAAATTCATTACTTTTTTAAAGCGCAATTAGGGATTGGGAATTTATTAACAAAGTTCTAATTAGGTTTAAAGTTAATGCCTTAATTCTCCTAAGTATGGGTTTTTAGATGATAGAATTTAAAAAACTAGCATAAAATAAATTAATAAAAGTTAATAATAGATCTCTTAATAAGGTTAGCAATTATAAATACCAAGTTTTTTTAAATGCTTAAGTTGGTATTGGGAATCACAAAGGATAGAAAATTAATACAAACAAAACAGTACATATATGAAAAAAAAATACTCTGAAACCACTTTATTAAGTGGTACTTACTTCACAACAGCCCAGGTAGGTATTGGGACATCTACCTTTGACGACTTCAAGTTAATTAAATAGATAGTCTAAGACAAAACTGTTTCAATGATTTCGTAATGATATTTCATTAGAAAGACTTTGAGTGCGTTTTTATACAAACAAATTTTTTGTTTGTAATTCAGGCAAATTTAAAGGTTTGACATATATATCAATTGTGATATACTAAGTAAAAACAAAAATAGATACTATAAAAAATGAAAAAGAAAACTACTATTTTTAAAATGAGAATTGTCCACGTATTATCCTGTTTTTTACTCACACTTTTGTGCAGTACAAACTTTTATGGGCAAACTAAGACGTTAGCTAATACAGTTACTTATACTAGTCCTAATAATAAAACGGGCGGTCTTTTAGGACCCTATAATATGCCAACTGTATTAAATTCAACCAATGCAACTTTAGATGATAATACCTATGCGCGTTTATTAGCATCACCAGGCTTAGCAATTGGTTTAGGGTCTTTTCAAGGTGTTATAGAACTTCAGTTTCCTTCAACAATTTCTGCTAATCAGTGGTCTTATGTGCGTATTGGAGCAGATAATACACTTTTGCGCGCATTATTAGGTGGTTCTTTGGGTAATGCATTAGGAACAGTTCTTGGTGGAGTTCTTTTAGGAAACCAGGAATTTGAAATCGATGTTAGGAATAATACAAATTCTGTTTTAACTCGAACAAATACTTCAGGTTTCAATACAGACAGAGTAAAGCTTATCGTAGATGGTAATGGCTATAATTATATTGCAGTAAAGCCATCGCAGGATTATAATAGGGTCCGCATAATCAATCGTTCTATTTCAGCTGTTGGTTTAGGAACTGAATATCATTTAGACGTTTATAACGCTTTTACATATAGTAATACAACAGGTGCGTGCGGGTATCCTTTGGGAACTTCTTTTGATGGAAGTGGCGGATTAGGACTTCAGGTTGCTGATTTAAACGATCAACACTTAGAGAGAGCTATTGATGGAGATAGTAATAGTTATTCCTTATTAAAATCTTCTGGGGTTTTAGACCTTAGCGTAGCAAGATCTTTTTCGCAATATTTTTATTTTGCAACAACTTCGCCAGAAGAAAGTACTTTAAATATAAAATTAGCATTAGGTTCGGGAGGTGTTGTTAATACAGATTTATTAGGTGGTATTGAAGTCATATTTACTAAATGGAATGCTTCAACAAATCAAAACGATATAGTTTACAGACGTTCACTGCAAAGCGGTCTGCTGAATAATACGGATGCACTTACTTTATTACAGTCGGGTAGCGCAGCTACTTTAACGTTTGCACCCGGACGTACTTTTGACAGAGCTGAAGTACGGTTGAATTCAACCGTTGGATTGAATGTTTTAGGAAATGGTGTGCGTATCTATGACGTTCAACGTTACGATGGAACTGCGGGGTGTATAAATCCTAACATTGCTCCAATTCCAACTGCTACAACAAGTCCTTTTGATCAGCCTTCTTGTGCAGACGATTTGATTGATTTTGACAATGTGGATTTTGCACAATATGCTACAGACGGCAATAACGAAACCTACGCAAGATTAAATGCCGATGCTGGTAATTTATTAGTAAGCGGACCAACTGCCGGATTCATTGAAATGGATTTGGGAGCTACCGTGCCGGCAAACAAAACTACTTATGTACGTATTAATTACGACAAAGACGTTTTAGACGCATTATTAGGTGGTAGTTTAGGAAAATTGGTGTCTGATTTAGCAAGCAACCTATTATTAGGGAATCAATATTTTGAAGTAGAAGCCAAAAATGGAGCTACCTCTGTTTTATTAGACGATAGTAGAGCCGCTTTTGCAAATACATCTAATGGAGTAATTACCGTAGTACAAGACAATATTGGTCGTGTTTATTTGGCAATTACGCCAACGGCATCTTATAACCGTATTCGCATTACCAACCACGTTACCGCATTGCTGGCTACAGGTAAAAAAGCAAGTTTAGACGTATATAATGCTTGTTTTGAAATTGGCACAGATCCTTGTTTCCCTGCAAACTTTACATCATACAAAGGTGGCGGATTAGGTCTTAGTGTAGCTAATATTTCAAGTGTTGGTGTTACCAATGCGTACCGTGCAATATCTGCAAACTCGTCTGAATATTCTGAAATAAATTTAGGTGTAGCAGGTGTAGCAGCAAACGTTTATCAAACCATCCATTTTAATAAACCGTCGCAACCAAACGATAAGGTAAAAATAAGATTGCAGATTGAACCTTCTTCTGTTTTGTCTTTAGACGTATTGGGTGCTTATAAAATTAAATTCTATAATGGTAACACACAAGTAGGAACTGATTATACCCTACAAAGTGGTTTACTTAATAATATTGACTTGTTGGCATTATTCAAATCCGGAGGTGTTGCAACCTTAGAATTTGAACCAACAGGAACTTTTGACCGTGTAGATATTGGTGCAGAATCAACAGTAAGCTTAAACGTAGCGGCAGAACCATTACGTGTTTACAGTGTGGTACGTTATGGAGCTACTTGTCCGGAACCTTTTGAAACAAGTCCGTTCGTAATACCAGAATGTGCAACAAAGTTAGTTGACGCACAAAATGCAGATGACATCCAAAATTTGTTCGACGATAACCAAGCTACTTTCGCAACCTTAAATTCTGGGGCGGGAACACTATTAGGCTTAGGAAATAAATTTGAAGGATTTGTAGAATTAGGTTACGATCAGGTTGTTCCGGCAGGAAAAACATCATATATCCGTATTGAAATGGCGGGAACACTTCTTGAAAAATTAGTAGGCGGAAGTCTAGGAAATGTAGTGTCGGGCTTAGTAAACGGACTTGTTTTGGGAGACCATTACTTTGAGGTTGAAGTTAAAAACAATACCTATAATCCTGATGGAACTGTAGCAACATCTACCGTTGTAGATAGTGCAAATAGTAAAGATGCTTCAGCCGGAGGTAACAATGATATCCGTATTGTACGTGATAAAAACGGACGTTATTATATAGCCGTAACACCAGACCAGCCTTACAATGCGGTACGTATTACAGATATAACCAATAGTGCTTTAGGTCTTTTAGCACAACCAAACACTATGAATGTTTACGGTATGTGTTATGAAGCCAGTACCGATCAGTGTTTAGATGCTTTTGCAACATCGTACGAATATACAGGTTTGTCGTTATCGGTAAATGATGTTTCAGGTGCAGGTGTTACCAATCCGCAGTATGCAATCAATGATAATTCTACACAATACTCAGAAATCAGTATGGGAACATTGAATGTTGCAGGTGGTGCAAAACAATGGATTTTCTTTAATACTGTTTCTGCAGCTAACGATGTGGTTAATATTAAATTCAAAACAGGTGCAGGAGCAATTAATTTAGCATTGCTTGGAGACTTAAAAATACAGGCATACTTGGGTGATAATCTTGTAGAAACTTTAGATTGGGGGACTACAGGAATCGTTAACGGAGTTAATGTGTTGAATTTGCTTAACAATGGAAATCTTGTAGAATTACCATTTGCTCCAGGCGCAGCCTATGACCGTATTGCAGTAGGTATCGAAAACTTAGTAAGTGCATCGGTATTGCCACCGGTACAATTATATGGTGTAGAGCGTTGTTACGCATTAGCAAGTGCAGATATTGTTTCCTGGAAATCGTATGTGATTGATGGTGATAATGCATTAGATACCGTTAGCGGCGATGAAGAAATAGAATATACTGTTTATGTACGTAACAATGGTGGTCAAGATTTAGCAGGATTTACCGTAACTGACGCATTACCGGCAGGGTTAACTTGGGTAAGTGGCGGATCGCACGCAAACGGTGTGGTAACATTTGTGTCAAGTGCAGTATTGGCGGTTAATCAAACAACAAGCTTTACGTTTAAAGCCAAAGTGGCTAAAGATTTAACCGGAATAACAGAAATTAAAAATATAGCATTAGTTAAGAAGGATGCTACAGACCCGGGAACAGAGTCGTTCCCACCAATGGATAATGAAACCAATCCAGATAATCCGGATACAACCAAAACGCCGGGAACAATTATTCCGGTAAATGCAGTGTACGATTTCACAGTGGTTAAAAACGGTGTAAGTAACAATGCAACCAATACAAATCAAGCAGTATTGAATGATGAAATTACCTACACCATTACTGTTAAAAACACAGGAAATAATACTTTAACGAATGTTTCGGTTAAAGATATTTTACTAAATGCTGTGCCAGCAGAAGTATCAATTGTAAACGCAGGGGGTGCTATTGTAAATGCTAATGAATTAACTTTTAATATAGCTTCGTTAGCCGTTGGTGCATCAACCACATTTACAGTAGTAACTAAAGTGGTAGCTTTGCCAGCATCAGGAAACGTAAGTAATAAAGCGGTAGTAAGTTATACCACTCCGGGTAGTATTTTGGTAGAAAAAGAAGCAATCTTTGATATGGCAACTTCTTGTATCAACGTAAATGACTCGGCAATTGCACTTTCATCGTCTGCAACAGCAGCAGCTTGTCCGGGAACTTCAATTACCCTTACAGCAGCTTTAAGCGGAACGGCACCGGCGATTACCAATCCGGTTTACAAATGGTATTTAAACAGTAATTTGTCTGGTACACCACAAATTGGTAGCAGTATCACAGTAAATCCAACTGTAAACACAACTTATTATGTAACGGTAGAAGGTTTAGGATTTTGTTTTGCAGGTACAGCAGCAGAGATAGATGTAACGGTTCTTCCAACAGGAACGAAAACAGATATTGACATTACTGCACCAAATACTGTTTGCCAGGGCGAAAATGTAACATTTACAGCGTCATTAGCAGCGGGAACTACCATTGCCAATCCGGTATTTAAATGGTACACAGATGCTAATTTATCTCAATTAGTTTTTCAAGGAACAACCTTTAATGTTTTAGCTACACCTAATTTAGTAGGTACACACACATTATATGTAACAGTTGAAGGTGATGGTTATTGTGCAAACAGTGTTGGTGATGCACAAACACACTCTATCACAGTCAATGCAGCACCAACAGTGACAATTACCGGAAGTCAGTCTATCTCAGCAGTTGCAGGAAATCCATTCAATTTACCAAGTGCTACTACTAGTGGAGGGGCTACAATAAAATGGTACGATTATAACAACGTTGTTATAGGAGGAAATGCACCACAAACAATAACCACACCAGGAGTTTACACTTATACGGTTGTTGCAGAATTAAATAGTTGTAGCACCTTTGAAAACATAATTGTAACCGTTTTCGATGCAAATGATTGTCCGCCAGCTTTAGAAAGAGTATATGCAAACGATCGTTCTACTTGGGGATCTATTATCACAGGTGGGGTTTCAAATAAAGATAACGCTATTGACGGCAACCCGAAAACTTACTCTACAATAACAACAGGCGTTGGGTTGTTGGGTATAGGAACAACTTGGCAAAACATTTATTTTGATCATTCAGTAGCAGCAGGAACTCCTGTAACCATAAAATTAGGTAAAGAATACAGCGGCTTAATGTTAGCAGGTGGCTTGTCTGTACAAGGATTAGATGCCAACGGAAACACCATTGGTACTCTTAAAACTGTGGCAGGTGGCTTGTTAGATTTATTGGTGGCAGACAACGTAGTTGAGTTCACATTTGTACCGTCAACCAATTCAGGAGCACAAGCTTATTCAGGAGTTAGGATTTCTCAAGGAGCCTTATTAAGTGTGGCACAAAACGTAAAAGTATTTGGTGCGTATTACACACAAACAGGCAATATAAATTGTGCGCCTATAGATGCAAACACCAATCCAAACATTCTTGATGTTTTACACGGAGTGAAAGATCTAGGTCTTGGTGTGGCAAGTGCAACGGCATCGGTAGTAAATCCTTGGGACGCAGTAGATAACGATATGACTACTTATGCACAGATTGTGCGCGGTGTAGCTGTGTTAAACGAAGCTTCATTAACAGCTGTATTTAAACAACAGGCAACAGCAGGAGATGAATTACAGCTTGTTATCGAAGTACCTGCAAATCCTGTTCTTTCGTTATCATTATTAAAAGGATATACCATTCAACGCTATTTAGGCGATACACCGGTTGGTCCTACTCTGGATAGCAACGCTGGTATTTTAGATTTAAAATTATTAGGACTGTTAGGCGGTACAACAAATAAACTAGCTGTGATTGTAGCACCATATAACGCACCTTACGATCGCGTTAAAATTTCTTACGGAAGCGTAGTAGGCGTGTTGGGTGATTTTACAAGAATTTACGACATTTCTATGAAACCAACATTTGATTATGGGGCAGATCCAAATGGAGACTTGACCATGTGTACTAATGATCCAATTATATTTAATCCTAAAGATGCTTGTACAACATACCAGGTATATAATTCTGCAACAGGTACAACTAAATTGGATACTACTGACGGATTAACCTTCACATTACCAAGAAATATAGCGGTAGGTTCACATACATTCTATGTTCAGGCAATGAGAAACGGATGTGAAATAGGACCAAGACAAGAAATAACCATTGTACTTGAAAAATGCTCAAAGGCTTGCGTTACATCAAACAAAATGGTTACAAATAAGATTAAAAAATAGAAATCAATATTTAAATTGAAACGTTATGAAAAAAATAACATTTTTAGCTGCATTACTTGGGGTTACTCAGTTTGCTAACGCTCAAGTTGGAATAGGAACCGCAACTCCTGCAGATGCCGCACAATTAGAAATTTTCGCAACAAATAAAGGGGTTTTAATTCCACGTGTTGAATTGAGTAATACAACAACTTTTGGTCCAGTTACAGGTGCGCCAATAGAAAGTCTTTTGGTATATAATACTGCAACAGCTGCCGATGTTACTCCAGGGTTTTATTACTGGGTTTCGGCACAAACAACCCCTGCGGTTGCTGCTCATTGGGAACGTATTGTTAATCAGGCACAGTTAGATAAAGCTATTGGTGATATAACCGATTTGCAAGGTGATGTAACAAAAATTAAAGAATTGCTAAACTATGTTTATCCAGCAAATGATTTGGGAGATAGTACGCTGACTGATGGTTCGCAAGGTGGTGGAATGATTTATTCTCCCGCAAGCGGAACAGATCCTGCAAAGATTGAATACGTTTATTTTAACGGTACATCTTATGTGAAACAAGATTTAACCAATATCCTTAATGATATCATTACCCCGGAATTAGGAAATGTTATTTACAATCCAACTACGAAAATATTTCAATATTGGGACGGAACCCAATATGTGAATATCAATTTATCAGATTTGGTTAAAGAGAATGAAACCAAAACAAAGGTTGTTACCATTCAAAATAAACAATTTTATTTAGCCGAAGATTTTACAGGTACTGTTCCTACAACGATCCCAGCAACATTACCAACAGGAATGTACGCTATCGATGTTGTTGGTGGAGTAATCAATAACATTGAAGAAATTTTTACCACTACCACTTCGATCGTTATTAATGAAGGTCAAACAAATGAACAAACATTTACTACCGTAGAAGAGTACATTCAATACATTTCTGAAAATGCTATGCAGAATGGTGTAACAAGAATTGTGATTGATACAGCAACATCACAAGCCTCATTTGAAACCTGGAACGGTACCACGTGGGTTCCTGTTGCGAATGCGGCATTTAGTAATATTGTTAAACAAAATCAGTCGCTTACAGATATTGCAACAACCAATGTTAATAATGTGATTCAATATGTTTATACAGCCGAACCTAATTTAAATGGAACAGCACGTACATTTACATTGGATCTTACATCCGATTTAATTTCATTAATCAACAATAATACCGATGTTCGAAATGCTATTACAAACCTTACTAATGACGGGGTATATTACAACGGTACAGGTGCCAATTTAACTGTAGGAACAACTGTAATTCCGGCAGGTTCATTATACACTATTGATAATAATGGCAATGGAGTTTTAATTGATTTAGGTGATATAGTAGTAAATGAAGTTGTAGAGAATTTCAATACAATTGTTAATAGATCTGTAACAGTTGATGGTAATACATACACTACTGTTAAAGAATATATACAATACCTGTCAGAAACAAGCGACGCTAATGTAGGTTATACCGTTACAGGTATTTTAGCCGCTGAAAATAATGGTGTTGCTATACCTGCTAATTCTTTTTATTATATTGATAAGCTAACAGGCAACAAAATAGCAATTGATTTAGCAGCTTTAGTAAAAGCAAATGAAACGCAAACTACTATTGGTAAAAGTGCAGATAATTCGGCATATGTACAGGTAACCACAGATCCTAAAGCGGTTGATAAAATTGTTTATGAATATGTAACAGAAAACGCAACTGTTAAAAATTATATGGATATTACCGCAGATGTGGAATGGTCAATAATTAATAATGAAGGCGTTCGAAATGCCATTACAAATGTCTTGAACCAAGGTGGTAATGTTTACTTTACAAGAACAGCTATTGCAGCAGGTACGCCTAGTGGGCAAGCAGCAATACCGGCTTTCTCGTTTTACACTGTGAATGCAACTACAGGTGTTAAAGAATTGGTTGATATAGCACAAACAATTGTTAATGCTATTACCAATGCTACCGATGTTCAAAAACAAGAAATTAAAAACCAGTTGGGTGATAATTTCCAAAATTCAACCGTTGTGAACACAGGCGATACTTGGATCGATGGCGGAAAAATCTATCGCGGTATTTTTAATGCAACGGTTACGGGTGGTTCTGCAAACGTTTCGGCAATTACTTTAACAGGTGGAACAATTGGAAATGTAATTGGTATCAAAATTTTAAATGCAACGACTAATCAAATCATCAATACAGCTACTACCGATGTTGCGGTGACTACAGGTTCATTGACTTTTAGAATTGGTACAGGAAACATGTATAATGTATTAAGCGATTCAAATTTAGCAATTAAAGTAATTGTTGAGTATTCAGTAACAACTCCATAATTTCAAATATAGTATAAAAGCCTTTTCTTTTACAGAAAGGGCTTTAACCAAATAAAGCAATAACTCTTTATTAGAAAAAAAAAGATTCAAAAGAATAATAAAAATAAAACTATGAACAAAAAAATTATCCTTTTATCAGCAATATTACTTAGTGCAATAGCTTCTGCACAAGTAAAAATAGGTGGTACCGATGGTACACCCAATGCAAATGCAATGTTAGATGTTGAAGCTTCAAACAAAGGAATGTTATTGCCGCGTTTAGCTTTAGTAGCAACAACAAATTTTGCTCCATTAACACAACACGTTGCGGGTATGACCGTATATAACACAGTCACAATAAACGATGTAGTACCTGGTTTTTATTATAACGATGGAACTAAGTGGCATCAAATGGTAACAACAGATAACAAGGCAGTAAAGTTTTTCTATATGCCTTCTATTACCTTTGATACTTCGGTAAGTGCAACAGGACAAACCAAAAATTTATATGAAGAATACAAAGCACAGTTTGCATTAACAAATATAAATCATAAAGCAAGTACTGGTGCTCCGGTAAGTGGAATTCCTTATTTTGCGAATCCTACCGATTTGTATTATTATATTACTGATTATGACCCAAACGTTTTCTCAAACATTACAATTAATGAGCAAGGTGTAATGACGTACGATGTAACTGCGGCGGCTACAGATTGTACTTTGATAAATATAGTATTTGCAGTGAAATAGCAAGCATACAACAATGATTAATAAGGCGGAAATTATGTATAAATATCATCAATAATTTAACATAGGTTGCCTTGTGCTTTTAGTTTCACTTAAAAAATTAAAGACTATGAAAAAGATATTTAAAAATATCCGTTTACTGTTTCTAAGTTTAGGTTCGGTGGCCTATGCGCAAACCGCTGAACCCGTAACGGTCAATCAGGGACAATTGTACATATTGCCCAATACCTTGGTTTCTACACAGTTTGATTTTGATAACACGGCATCAGGGGTAGTTTTTAACGACGGTGAATTCCAGTTCTATAAAAACTACAATAACGATGGTTTGTTTACGCACACCACCAATCAAACAACGGGTTACACAGTATTTCAAGGCAATCAGTTACAGTTGATATCCGGTTCGCAGCCATCAAAACATTTCGATGTGTTGTTTCACAATACTACCACTCAGTATCCATTCAATTTAGATAGCGATATGATTATCAATGGTATTGGAAATTTTAGAAACGGTATCGTAAAAATCAATAAAGATGCGGGCGGAAAAATGCTTTTTGGAAACGGAGCTTCTCAAATGAACGCTTCCGATAAAAGTTATGCCGAAGGTATGGTAGAAAAACAAGGGAATAATGCCTTTGTTTTTCCAATTGGTAAATCGGGCTATTATCGTTTAGCAGGAATTTCAGCTCCTGTAAACGAAACCCATTTATATCAAGGAGAATATTTTCAGGAAGATACCAATGAAAAATATCCACATAAAGATCGTACTGGAATAATAGAAATAGTTGACAATCAAGAATATTGGACTATTGAACAAGCAAATGGAACTACGGGTTCTGTTATTGTAACGCTTTCTTGGCACGATCAAACCACACCTTCAGAATTCAGAGGAAACGGCGATTTACACATTGTACGTTGGGATGCCAATCAAAACCTTTGGGTTGACGAAGGCGGAATTGTAGATACGGGTAACCTAACAGTTACTTCGCCTGTTGAGGTAGATGGTTTCGGAATTTTTACTTTGGGTAAAATCAAAGAAAAATTTCTTAATCCTGGCGATGTTGTAATTTACCAAGGGGTTACACCTGATGGAGATGGTATCAACGATTATTTCATTATCGATAACATCAACCAATTTCCAAACAATCACGTAACTATCTATAACCGTTGGGGTCGTAAAGTCTACGAAACTTCTGCCTACGACAGTAAAGGAAATGTTTTTAGAGGTGTTGCCGAAGGAACAAGTGTTGTTGGCAACGAAAAATTACCAACAGGAACGTATTACTACGTGGTTGAATATTTATACGACCGTGATGGAGCAAACCAATGGATTAAAAAAGTAGGATATCTACATCTTGAGAACAACTAAAACAATAAAGCAATGAAAAAAATTAAAATCATATCGGCTTTGTTAGCTTTAGTAAGCTTCTCGGCCACAGCACAGCAAGATGCGCAGTTTACACAATATATGTACAACACCATTAATATTAACCCGGCATATGCAGGTAGTCGCGGTGCTTTAAGCATCTTTGGGCAGCACAGAACGCAATGGGCAGGTTTAGATGGTGCACCAACAACCAATGCATTTTCAGTCAATACACCATTAGGTGATAGCAAAGTAGGGTTGGGTGTAAGTTTTGTAAACGATGCTATTGGAGTGATGGATGAAAACACAATCAGTATCGATTTGTCGTATACAATTGATTTAAACGATAAAGGAAGTAAATTCTCTTTCGGGTTAAAAGGATCGGCAAACTTATTGAATGTAGCCTATTCAGATTTGTTAACATACAATCCAAACGATCCAAATTTCCAAACAGATATTCAAAGTCAGTTTACACCAAATATTGGAGCTGGGGTTTATTGGCATAACGAAAAAACCTATTTTGGATTATCGGCTCCAAATTTCCTAACCACAACTCGTTACGATGACAACATTCAAAGTACAATGCAGCAAAAAATGCATTACTACTTTATGGGAGGTCATGTAATTGATATCAATCCAACGTTAAAATTTAAACCAGCTTTCTTGTTAAAAGCAGTTAGTGGCGCACCATTGCAGGCAGATCTTACAGCCAATTTCTTAATACATGATAAGTTTACAGTAGGTGGTGCATACCGATTAGATGCTGCTTGGAGCGCATTGGTTGGTTTCCAAATTACCGATGGTTTATTCATAGGATATAGTTATGATGGTGAAACCACCAAGTTGGCTAATTATTCTAACGGATCTCATGAGATATTCTTAAGATTTGAATTGTTTAACAAGTACCGTCGCGTGAATACGCCGCGTTTCTTCTAAAATTAAAGGACATGAAAAAAAGATTATCAATAATCGCCTTGGCATCCTTCTTATTTTTAGGAAGCAATACAGCTAATGCGCAAGCGGGCTTAAAAAAGGCAGATAAACAATACGATCAGTGGGCGTATGTTGATGCATTGGAAATCTATGAAAAAATAGACAAACGCGGATTTACAAGTCAAGAACTCGCTCAAAATTTAGGAAATGCGTATTATTTCAATGCCAATTACGCAAATGCCTACAAACAGTACCAACGTTTGTTTT
The DNA here is from genome assembly GCA_040391585.1 of Paenimyroides ummariense. Classification (GTDB taxonomy): domain Bacteria; phylum Bacteroidota; class Bacteroidia; order Flavobacteriales; family Flavobacteriaceae; genus Flavobacterium; species Flavobacterium ummariense_A. Next base: position 27,187 of record JBEBXO010000015.1, read on the forward strand.
CAGACGAAAATGGTTATGAACAAATTGATCCGGAATATTATTACCGTTATGCACAAACATTGCAAAATATGGGATATACTGCCGAAGCAACATCGTATTATAACCAATTTGTAAGCAAAGTAGGAAATCAATCACAAATTGCAAAAATCAGAGCAAACGAAGCCGATTTGCAAAAGCAAATCAAAGAAAATTCGGGCAGATACGATAAATTAAACAATTTATCAATCAATACCCAGTTTGCCGATTACGGAAGTTTTGTTCACAATGGCAATTTGTATTTTACAAGTGCAAGAGATACCGGAAGTTTTGCAAAAAAAATCCATACATGGACCGGTACGGCTTTTACAAGCTTGTATCACTATTCGTTAAACAACAACGACAAGCAAAAAGCAAAACGTATTAAAGGCGATGTAAAAAGTGTTTTAAACGAATCGTCGGCAGTTGTTACCAAAGATGGTCAAACCATGTATTTTACCCGTAACAACATATCAAAAGGAAAACGTAAATACGACGCGGATAAAAATACACGGTTAAAAATTTACAAAGCAGATTGGGTAAACAACAGTTGGCAAAACGTTCGCGAATTGCCAATTAATGGCGACGATTTCAGTACAGCGCACCCAGCGTTGAGTAAAGACGAACGCACTTTGTATTTTGCCTCTGATCGTCCGGGTGGCTACGGTGCATCCGATTTATGGAAAGTAAGCGTTAGCGGTGAAGTGTATGGGGTGCCACAAAATTTAGGTGCCGAAATAAATACCGAAGCCCGCGAAACATTTCCTTTTGTAAATGATAACAACGAATTGTACTTTTCAAGCGATGGTCGTATTGGTTTAGGAGGTTTAGATGTGTATGCAGTGAAATTACAAGACGATGGAAGTTACAGTGAAATTCATAATTTAGGAGATCCTGTAAACTCGAATGCTGATGATTTTGCCTATTTTATCGATTTCAATACCAAAGAAGGATTTTTCTCTTCAAACCGCGAAGGTGGTGTGGGTAACGATGATATATACAGCTTTCTAGAAACCCGTATGTTGCCTTTGGAATGTATTCAGAATTTAGAAGTAATGGTGGTTGATAGCCGTACACGCAATATTATAACCGATGCCAGAATTACTCTTTATGACAAGTTGTATAATGAAAAAGGTTGGACAAACAGCTACCGCAACGATGCTTATACTTTTGATACCGAATATACTTGTGGAGAAATATATCGTTTAAAAGTAGAAAAAGACGATTTTATTACTTCGGAAGAAACAGTTACTTTGGATGAAAAAAGCGGAATCACCAAGAAAACCATTGTGTTAGAACGCAAAAAGGTAGAGGTGAAGAAAAACGACGATTTGTTTAAAGTATTAAAATTAAATCCGATTTATTTTGATTACGATAAAGACAATATTCGCCCAGATGCTGCTGTTGAATTAGCTAAAGTAGTTGAAGTATTGCTTGATTATCCACGAATGAAGATCGATGTACGTTCACATACCGATAGTCGTGGATCCGACGATTACAACCTAAAATTATCTCAACGTCGTGCAAAATCAACAGCCGAATGGATAATTTCTCAAGGAATCGATGCCTCAAGAATTACTTATAAAGGATATGGTGAAAGCCAACTGATTAACAAATGTAAAAACGGAGTGAAATGTTCAGACGAAGAACACGAAGAAAACCGTAGATCAGAATTTATGGTATTAGAATTATAATAAAAATCCAGCTTTTAACAGCTGGATTTTTTGCTTAAAAAAAGAAAAAGCCAACTATTCCGTTGGCTTTTCTAATGTACTATTTTCCCGCATAGCCTTGTAATAAGCAGCGCGGCTTAAAGGTTCGTATTCATCGGTTTCGCCCAGCATAACCAAGTTGTCGTTTGCTGCTTTTCTAAAGCTGTAATTGGCTAAATTTCCGGTGCGTGTGCAAACCGCATGCACTTTGGTAACATATTCGGCAGTAGCCATTAAAGCAGGCATAGGTCCAAAAGGCTGTCCTTTAAAATCCATGTCTAAACCGGCAACAATTACGCGAATTCCGGCATTAGCCAAATCGTTGCAAACCGTAACAATTTCATCATCGAAAAACTGTGCTTCGTCAATACCAATCACATCACAACCATCGGCTAAAATCCTAATGTTTGCAGCAGCCGGAACGGGTGTAGAGCGTATTTCGTTGCCTTGGTGCGATACCACGTTTTCGTCATCGTAACGAGTGTCAACCGAAGGTTTAAAAATTTCCACGCGTTGTTTGGCAAACTGTGCACGACGCAAACGGCGAATAAGTTCTTCGGTTTTGCCAGAAAACATCGATCCGCAGATCACTTCGATCCATCCAAATTGTTCTTTATGATTTACCGGATTTTCAAGAAACATTTTAGTAATTATAAGTTGTTTAAAACAGTTTTTTCTGTTACTTTGTATCCTGCAAATTTATCAAAAATAAGTTGGTAAAATTTAAAAGCTTTAAAAGTTATGAAGAAAATCATTGAATCAGATTTAATAAGTATCGCCCACCGCATCTTAAAATTAAAAGATAAATCGGAAATTTCTTCTTTGTTGAAAGAAACCGAATTGTTGCATAATAAGTTGATTTTGTTGCAGTTTTATGAAGATAACAAATTTCGATTGGATCCGTCAATCACTCCTGAAAAATTGTTGGAAGAAGTGAAACCAACAGAAGTTTCAGAAAATCAGCCGGCAAGTATTTTCTTAACCGAAGAAAAAACAGACGATGTGGTAACTTTTGAAGAAGAATTAATTACACCTATTGAATTAAACGTTACCAATGCAGCATCTATTGATGCAGCACCACCGGTTGATGCTTCGGTTGAAAATGTTGAAAATGAGGAAGAAGAGGAAAAAATCGAAGAAACTAAAGAAGAAGTTGTAGAAGAAATTCCAACCGAAGAAGAATCAGAACCAGAAAATAATACAGTAGAATTTACACCATCAATCGAAGAAACCATAAAAACGCTTGATGAAGTGGAAGACGAAATAAAAATCGTTGAACAGTTAGATCCTGTTGAAGATGCAAAAGAGGCGGTTGAACGTGCTACGCTAGAAATCGACCCTGTTTTTTCTATTCCGCATAACGAATTGTTCAATACGAATGATTCAATTGTTAAGGAAGAAGAAGTTTTTAAAGCACCACAGCATTTTGTATCGAATCAACTAACAGAAAATCCATCGGAAAATTACCGACAAATTCCTTTAAATAAATCGATAAACGATGCCTTTGCCAACAAAATTTCAATTGGTTTAAATGACCGTATTGCTTTTGAAAAGAACCTTTTTAATGGTAACAGCGACGATTTAAACAGAGTGATTTCGCAATTAAACACGATAGAATCTTATCAGGAAGCTAAAGATTTTATAGACGATTTGGTGAAACCCGAATTTAACAACTGGAACGGAAAAGAAGATTTTGAAAATCGTTTTATGCAGTTGGTAGAAAAAAGATTTTTGTAGTAAGTTTGATATACCACAAAGGAACAGATATTTTCAATTATTCTGTAACGAAGTAAAGTGTATCGATAAGTTTTAAAAAGTTCTCGATAAGCTTGAACGGAAGAATATCCGTTACATTTGTAATAGAGATTCTTCATTTCACTTCGTTTCATTCAGAATGACAAAATTACGTCTAAAAAGAAACTCAAAAAATGAGTAAATTATACATTGTGCCAACGCCTATTGGCAATTTAGAAGACATGACTTTTAGAGCCATTAAGGTTTTAAAGGAAGTCGATTTAATTTTGGCAGAAGACACACGCACCAGCAGCAAACTGTTGAAGCATTTTGAAATTGGTACGCAAATGCACAGCCACCACATGCACAACGAACACCAAACGGTGGAACATACGGTACAGAAATTAAAAAACGGACAAACAATAGCCTTGATTTCCGATGCCGGAACGCCCGCAATTTCCGATCCCGGATTTTTGTTAACACGTGCCTGTGTAGAAAACGATATTCCTGTGGAATGTTTACCGGGCGCAACGGCGTTTGTTCCGGCTTTGGTTAACAGCGGCTTGCCAAACGATAAATTTGTGTTCGAAGGATTTTTGCCTGATAAAAAAGGACGTCAAACCCGTTTTTTGGCATTGGCAGACGAAACCCGAACCATGATTTTGTATGTATCGCCACACAAACTGGTAAAAACATTGGTAGAATTTGAAACTTATTTTGGTAAAGAACGACAAGTTTCAGTGTCAAGGGAATTGTCAAAATTACATGAAGAAACTATACGCGGGTCGGTAGCAGAAGTATTGAAACATTTTGAAGCCAAACCGCCAAAAGGCGAAATAGTAGTTATTGTAGCAGGTAAACAAAAAGAAAAAAAGAAGAAACATGAGTAACCATTTAATTACCACCACTTGGAAAGGAAACATGCAGTTTGAATCGACCAATCCGGGCGGTTCTTTGATGATTGATGCTGCCGAAGAAGTGGGCGGAACAAACAACGGACTGCGTCCAAAAGCATTGATGTTATCGGCATTAGCTGGTTGTTCGGGATTGGATGTTGCTTCATTAATCAAAAAAATGCGTTTGGAAGTAACCGATTTCAATATTGAAACCCAAGGCTTTTTAACCGATACCGAACCACAGGTTTACGATAAAGTTACGGTTACCTACCATTTTTACGGGACTAACTTAAACGAAGAAAAATTAAACCGCGCTGTTGAACTTTCGGTTGAAAAATATTGTGGCGTGATGCATATGTTCCGCAGTTTTGCCGATGTAAAAATTGAAATAGTTTTTCATAAGATTTAAAAAGTTTTAAGAATGTATTTTCTAAAAAAGTTATTTGAAAAGTATTTTGAAAATAACGAACCAACAGAACCAAAAAGCACCACAGATGACAAAAACGATGATTCTAAACATTTTTCAGAATCATCTAATCAATTAAATACGGTAAAAAACGATTGTGAAAAGAAAATCGGATGTTCTGATGTAAAAATATAAATTTTAGTTGAAATTTAAGACAGAATCTTTGTGGTTTAAAAAGTTTATAAATAAAAATACGACGCCTAGCAGAGGTACCTTGTCTAGGTTTGTAAGTTTCATTTATTTTCATTATCATTGCAACAATATCTGGGGGATTGGCGCAGTTGGCTAGCGCGTTTGACTGGCAGTCAAAAGGTCACGGGTTCGAATCCCGTATTCTCCACCTCTGGGGACAAGTCTAAAAATTATAGATTTGTCTCCTTTTTTTTACCTGGTAACTTGTTGTTATATTGTACACCGTACGCCTTTGTGAGCGGGCGTAAATGGGCTTTTTTTATTCAATTGCGGGTCGTATAAAAAGGCAATGACTCTCCTGCGTCAAAGATAAACAGCTGAATTTTCAATGATTTTCAGTCTTTAACTGAAAATGCTACTGTATCCGTTTTTGCTTTTGATGCTTTTATCGATCTAGATTGGTTTGTTACTCTCAACATAAAAGAAATAAACGCTTGCGCCAAAAGAGTGTCTTGTCCTGCTAAAGGTGTCCATCACGGCAGCTCTTTTGTAATGCACAAACTTCACGGGTTTGCCGGATTTTTTTAGCGGGATTGCGGACGTTCGTTATCTGTCTCGAATTTTTCTGTACAAAGGCAGCCAAAACGTTTATCAGCAATTGTTCCTCTACGTTGTTTTATCAGAAGCTGTAATACTTATCTACAGCAAATACTTTTTCTATAAAATACGAAATAGCTGGAAAAAAAGATAACCAGCTAAAAACTGGTTACCTATGGTCATAAGTGATTATAGTGTAGTTTTATTTAGATGAAGATCGTCCGATTCAATTGCAGACTTTATTATGTGGGTGCTAAATTAGCCTAAATTAAAAAGAGGTACGGGTAGCGTAGCTACCCTACTTGTTAAAAAGTTTTATTAAGGTGTAATTTTCTGGAATAAAGAACTGTATAATGCGATTTGTGCTGTACTTTGTGATCGTTTGTTTTTTTTTAGTTTTAAATTTAACATTTTCAGGGGGGACAGTTGTTATTAGTAAATGTAAATCCATCGGTAGTTCGTTTTTAAAGAGGTGTAAAATTTAAACGTCGGCTTATTGTTAAAGAAGCTAAGGTATTTCAGAACACAGTCGGTAACATATTTTCTGATCAGGTGTTCGGTGAAACGGCAAAGAACCTCTCGGAACGCTTTGGTAAAGTATTGCAAAAAAGACAGAGGATGACAAGCAACCGAAATGATAAATCTACCTCAATCTCCACCCAATTAGATAGCCTGATACCAGCTTCCAAAATCTCAACTTTGACGCAAGGTGTGTTTGTTGGTGCGATCTCCATTAATTTTGATGAACGCATCCAACAAAAAATAGTTCACGGAGAAATTGTGGTCGATAACGAAAAAGTTGCGGCCGAAACCAAAGCCTACCAAAAGATACCACAAATATTATCTTTTGTTGATGAAAATGATGTTGATAATATGAAACAGGAAATCAACGTGAATTTACAGGCAGGTAAAATTAGATGTTATTCAAATCGTTGAAGCCGAATAGGAACGGATTAAAAAAAGATCCGGATTTAAAATATTTGATCGAAAAATAGGATATTTATCAAATAAACCTTGATTTATTTCTGATCTTTTAAAAATAGCTAAAAATGTTACAAATTTATTTATACATTAGCATCACCGATAGAAATATCGGTTCATAAGTGTTTTTTTTGGTTATTTGGCTTGGAGAAATCCAGGCCATTTTTGTACACTTTTCGCTTAAATAGTTTACACAAAACAATTATGATACAGATATAATCAGATGATTTTTTACCTGTCAAAACATAAAATGCAAGCATTAAGGTGATATCCGTTTAATGCATTCGATTAATAATTATTAAACCATAATTTTATATTTTATTATTTCTATTAAACAGATCTCTAAATTGATACAATAAACGTTCTATCAATCGTAAATCGTCTATCAATAAGATTTCCATAGCAAACGGTTTAATTATTAAAGCAAATTAAACCGTTTTTAATCTATTAACTGGGTAGCAAAGCTACCCGTTTTGTTAAATGTTTCTTAAAGAAGTTTCAAGTAAATTTTCACTGACAAATGCGTTATAGCCAGTCTTCTTTTTTTAATAATTGAATCAGATCCTGATAATCTCTTACATTAAAATCCTGTATCATTTTACTCACTTTTTTCTGAATGCCGCTCTTTGTCAGCGGAAGAATATTTTCAAGTTGCGAAATCTTAAAACCAAGCGAAAGATACATAAGTATTTCACGATTAACCGGATCCCACAATGTTTGCTTTTTATTGATTTCAGCCATTGCTTCTTTTGCTCTGGGAGAAAAAAATGGTAAGGGTGTTTTAAGACTGATAATATTCATTATCATTTCTTCATCAAAGTCTGATTTGCTGATTAAAGCATCGGGTTTACCCTTTTGGTTGATATTATATAAAATAACAGCTTCATCATGAGAGGTGATAATGATAACTTTACAATCAGGTTTTAAATTCTTCAGTAAAAGGGCACAGTCACATCCGTCCGTTAATTCTTTTTCAGGATACGGGGGCAGCTCCTGATCAATTATTGCAAAGTCAACATCCGGATTACCAATCAGCCATTCATAAAAATCTTTACAGTTTAATACCTTGTAAAAATCATTTTCTTTAGGGTTTAAATACCGTGGATAACCTTCAAGAGTCATTCTGTGATCATCAAGTAAAAGTATGTTCATAAGCAGCAGTGTTGATTGAAAATTCAGGATTTTATCCTACTCAAAGATAATAAAATAATTAACATTTTGTGTAGTTGCGCTACACGGCGGTGTAAACGAAAGGTGATAATTTTGAACCAAACATTTTAACGGTGCAGTACTCTTTTGTCGTTATAGGAAATCAGAAGGTTGAAGGTGTCAGGGTAGAGGAAATTTCTTCTTTCTTTCCGCATTATTCATGCGCTGGCATTTTTGCGAATAATTTAAAAACGATTGAAGATCTTTTGAAAATAAAACCGCATCTGGTTTTTATAAATATCGAAGACGGGTTTCAGGAGCACGCGATTACATATGATGTTGTTTCCGATCTGTTTCAGTATTTGCAGTTAATACCTTATTTTATTGCTTTAAACAATTCGGCTGATTTGTCTTTGAAAGCTATTCAGAGCGGTTTTTCCGATTATCTTACCACATCAGACATCCACAGTTTGGGAAAGTCGCTTGCACGATTTGAAAAACGAACTCCTTTTCCAATGCAGCACAGTATCTGTATCCGCTCTTACAGCGATTTCCAAATCATTAAATTCAATGAAATTATGTATCTGGAAGCAGATAATAACAGTACCGATTTCAAAATAAGGGACGGCAGTACTGTAACAGCGTATAAAACATTAAAACATTTTGAAAACCAGCTGCCGGGTAATTTTCTCCGCATACACAAAAGTTATATAGTCAATATACATTACGTGTCGAGGATATTTTTCAGTAAATCAAAATGTTTTCTCACAAGTAATGAACAGTTGCCGTTCTCTAATTCTTACAGAGCGTCCGTAGAAGCTATATTGGTTAGAAATGGTATTTCATTTTAAAAGTACTTTTTTTTACCAATAGAAGTTAACAGTTTCATCAAATCAACTCATTCACCCTTTTCTTTAGCTCGTACACTCACAGACTTTGTTTATTCACTAAATGCAGTACAATATTCTTTGTCAAGCGTATGGTTTTAAATTTCTTTGTAATGTATCTGGTAGTTAAGAAGATTCAGTAAAATTACTAAATACTGATTAGGAAATTGGTTTTAACCATTTCTTTTCAAGTCATAAGATATATCTGCAAAATCAAAGCCTGCGCAAGCTGCAGACACGTGGGCTATTTTCTAAACTTAATTTTTAAAACATGAAAAAGCAATTTTTTGTAATGGCATTAGCATGCCTGTCTGCAACATTCGTGGGATGTGCTGCAGATGAAGAAATGGATCAGGAAATCGAAATGCAGCAAAATGAAATGCAGCACATTTCAAATGACCAAAATCAGGTAAAAACAACTTCAGCCGAAGAAACGGATCCAGTAGAAGAAGATCCGGAACTAGCGGAACCGGGAATAACTGATCCTGTGATTACAGATCCCGGAATAACGAATCCTGAGATAGGTGGACCCGGGATTGGTGACGATAATGACGACGATAAGGATGATGGTAAGACAAAACCTATTATTATAGGAAAAAAATAGCAGACTAAAAGAAGCGGCTTCATAGGAAACCGCTTTTTTTTATATTTGTATATTCAAACCTGGTTTATGAATGCCAAATTATACTATTTTGTCCTGCTTTTTGTTTTGCTGTCTTGCGAAAAAAAAAATCAGCGAGTAATTGTTGATGAAGATCCTTTAAGAAGACAGGAAAACTATTTAGATAGTTTACAGACGAACCTTTTTTTGGATGTAAATACTTCTTCATTTAAAGAAAATCTCTTAAAAATAGCGTATGGATATGAAGATCTGGGATTTTTCGGTAAATCAAAAACATTGCTTGAAAAAGGTCTTCAAATCGCACAATCGCAGAATGATACACTTTTTAATGCAGATGTTTATAGGTATCTGGGCGACCTGTATAGTTCTGAACAGATAAGTGACAGCGCTTTTTTATTTTATACCAAATCAGAAAATTTTTATCAGTTATCAAAAAAAGACAGTGTTAATTGGGCAAGGGTATTATCATATAAGGGTAGTATCTTATACAAAACGGGGATCTACAGTGAAAGTGAAAAAGAAATTACAAAGGCACTTGTTATTTTAAATCGGATAGATCATACAAGGTTGTCTTATGAAACCAATTTGACAATGGCATTGACTTTAAAGGATCTTAAGGAATTTGATAATGCTATTTATTACTATGAAAAAATACCAGGCTTGATTCGTCAGCTCGAGGATGAAAATTATAATCCGGACAAAATAAAGAAAGCTTGGTTGCTGTACTACAACAATATGGCAAGCTTGTATATTGACTTGAAGGATTTCAAGGAATCGAAACGTTATCTCGAAAGGGCTCTTGCATTAGATTATAGAGGTGAATTTCCTTCGTTGAACGCTTTGGTACTGAATAATTATGCAGTTGTCTTTCTTGAGACTTCAACAAAGTATGAAAAAATAGATTCATTGTTGAACAAATCGCTTCAAATCAGGCAGCAGCTACACAGTAGGGAAGGAATTATGGCAAGTAAAATAACAATCGGGCGATTTTTATTAATCCGGAAGGATACCCTACGTGCGATAGAAGAGATAAAGGAGGCATATAAAATTGCGGTTGAAGATAAAAGTTATTATAGTGTATTAAAAAGTTTGGAATTACTGGCGGCAAGTGATCTTAAAAATAAGAATATGTACCTTGCTGATTATTTAATTGTGAAAGACAGCCTGTATGAAATTGATAGGCAGACAAAAAATAAATTTGCCCGTATTGCTTACGAAACAAATGAAATTGAAGAACACAATGAGTTTTTAAAGCAAAGAAATTTCTATCTGTTGCTGCTTGCGGTTTGTGCATTTATAATTGCAGCAACCATTTATATTGTATTTCGATTACGAATGCGGAACAGAAAATTGTACTACCAGCGTAACGAGCAAGACAATATCCAGAAAATTCAGGAACTTATTGCAAAACAACAGGTAATTGCAGATGACAGTAGAAATGAAGAAAGACAGCGGATTGCTGCCGATTTGCATGATTCGTTAATAAACAGGGTTTTTACCATAGGTCTTAATCTTGAAAAGTTGCATATTGAAGAGCATTTGGAAAAACAAAAGTTAATGGATGAACTAAAACAATGTGGACAGCAAATAAGGCAGATTTCGCATGATATTGTACAGAATTTGTTCCAAAACAAACAAAATTTTTCCACTGTTTTGGAAGAACTTATTGGTACGCAGCAAAATACATTTAATACCAGGTTTAATTGTTCTATTGATAAAATGATCAGCTGGGACGTTTTCACCATCCAGCAAAAAACGCAAATTTATATGATACTACAAGAACTGCTTCAAAATGTAAACAAGCATTCCGAAGCAGCCAATTGTTTTGTCCTCTTTTTAAAACAAGAGAACAAATTGGTCATAAAATTCCACGATGATGGGGTAGGTATGGATCTTCAAAATATTCAAAAAGGATTGGGCCTGAAAAATATCCAGCGAAGGATTAGGAAATTGGATGGGACGTTTGAAGTAAAACGAATCGAACAGCTAACCATACATATTATTGCAGTTCCTTATTTGGAAAAAGAATAAGGATAATTAAAAGAACCGTTGATTTTTCAACGGTTTTTTTAATAGTACAGATCTTCTTTTTCATATATATAATAACTAAATAAAACTTTAACATTTTGTGTAGTTGCACTACCCACGAAAACGATTTTAAGTTTTTAATTTTAACACATTCATATTTAATCGATTAAAAATAAGAATGAAAAGCGATTATTGTTTGTGTCTTTTTTAAATTATTCATGTTTTTAACAAACAATGCTTGCAATTTTAAAAATTTAAACATTCAAATCATGCAAAAAAAATTTACACATCCACCCGGAATCCGGGTGTTGGGCATCTTACTGATGTTCCTGCTGTCTTTGGGAATAAAGGCGCAAACTGCAAATAACCCCGTACTTACCTGGGATCAGGAAGTAGGCTGTATTGAGTATGACGACAAGGGTGAAAAAGGTGATACCGCAACCTATGTCGATTTAATTGAAAATATTGATGAAGGTAAGTGCATACGTTTTTGCGAAGACAGCTACGTGAATTATACATTTACTGCAAACAATGTGCAGCATGTAAATTGGCAGCCTACAGGTGGAAATCTTCAGCCTGGTAGTAACAACACAAATGCAACGATTATCTGGGGCAGCAGCGGCAATGGCAACTTAACGCTTACAGTTACGTATACTGATAATACAGTCGAAGTACTAAGTGTTTGTGTAGAGAAGATTTTAAAGCCCAAAGCTTATTTTCAAATTGATTCAGCACAACCTGATCAAAATCGGTTTTGTGTTGATACTCCTATTTCGTTTGATAATTTATCGACTGAAAACAATGGGTCTGCCATTGTAAGTTATTTATGGGATTTTGGAGATGGTACGTATTCTAATATGTTTGAACCCGTGCATACTTATACAAATCCAGGAACCTACACAGTAGTACTAACCGTTACAAACAGCTGTAATTGCAGTGATGTGTACAAAAAAACAATACGCATTACTGATGAGAAAGTTGTGGATATTATTTGTGCAAGCGTAGTTTGTGAGAAGAGTACTCAAACTTATAGCGTAAACGACGGCTGTGGGGGTGAATGGAAAGTAACCGGGGGTACTATTATTGCCAATAACGGTACATCAATTCAAGTAGTTTGGGATCAGGTTGATCCGTCTGATGGTTTTGGGTACGTAAGTTATCTTTCAAAATGTTCGTGCCCGTTTTGGAATACGGTGAAGATACCTGTAATCTTAAAGGAAGCTAAAATTAAAGGGCCAGATGTTTTTTGCCAAGGTAAACAAGGCAGGTATAGCTTACCGCAGTGGCCTACTACAGATTTTACCTGGGAAATTGACGGTGATCCGTATCATCAAATGCTAGTACTTACCGATCAGCGCAATGAGATTGTGGTAGACGGAATGGCACCTGGTATCTATACTTTAGGTGTGCGTTACCGTAATACCTTAATTGACGGAGGAACTTGTGAAGGTAGAGCGAAAATTCAGTTTGAAGTGGTAGAAAACGTTGAAATTAAAACCGATCTTCCATTAACAGTTTGTACAAATACAAACAAGGTATTTTCAACAACTACCGGGATTTCGGTAACTTGGGAAGTAACTTTAGGTGGAAATGTAGTACATACGGAATACGGACCGTTTATGTCTTATGATTTTCCTAATGGAGGTGCACACGTAATCACTGCTAACAATAACGGATGTATTAGTGAGCCCGTTGTGATAGAGGTGATTGAAAAACCAGTAATTACAGGATCTATTTCAGGTCCCGATAAAGTTTGTTTAAGCGTACCGTATACCTATCAGATTAGTGAAAACGAACCAGGAGCTATTTATGTATGGAGCATGCACTCAGGTTCTGGTGCAGTTGTTGGAAGCAATGCAGGTACACAGGCCGATTTTACTTTTGCAAGCCCTACAGCTACCATTAAAGTGGTAAAACAATATGTTAAGAATGGGGTAACCTGCGAATCTGATCCTGTGTATTTTGATGTGAGCCAAATTGTGGTAAACGGCAATATTATAAACAATAGTGGACAATCAGAATTTTGTCCAAGCAGCACGTCAACTTTTACAGCCAACCTAAACGGTATGGATGTTGACCATATTGAATGGAAAATTGTAGGTACAAGCAGTACCGGCACTACAAATAATTTTGGTAGTATTGTAAGTGGCATTAACGATTTAAACGTAACGGTTGGTTTTAATGAAATAAGCAATGGTGTTGATACAGGAGAATTACAATTGTATGTGACCAAATGTTCTGAAACCAAATTGTTTACCTATCCTATTAAGTTAATCAATATGCCAAGTATTACACTTGATATTATTCCTAATGGTATTTGTCCTAGCAGCAATACAATTGAAATTGTGGTTACTACAAGTAATGGTTTATCGGTTGTTAATGGTAATCAGGTTGCGGTACAGGTAAGCTATGATGGCGGACCGTTCTCAACAACATCATATCCTTTTACAAGTGGGGTTCCATTTAACATTAATAATGAATTTACCAATAATACAGGAAATAATATTGCAAAAACTTTAACTGTACGATTGGTTAACATGTGTGCGTTTACGCCTTCGGCATCAAAAACAGTTACCATTTATCCGTTAACTAAGATAGATATTACCCCAGGGTATAATTATACAGTATGTCCAAATAATCCTTACGATATTACATTGTATGCAAATATTTCTACGGGTGTAACACCATCCGTTACGTATAATTGGTATAAGGTAGGTATTCCAAATCCTATTCAGTCAGGGGCATCTAACCAATATAATATATCTAACGCAACGCAAGGATTAACACCAGGTGGCGAATATTATGTTGTGGTTACTGATGAAAATTTATGTGTAGTAACTTCTGAAAAAGTAAAAGTTTTTGAGAGCTGTGGTAATGGAGGTACAGGACCTGGAGGGAACTGCACTGGACCAATTGATCCTGATGCATCTATGACTGCTAGTTGGAGTTCTTGTGGAGAAATCACAGGCTTTGTATATTCTCCTAATTATACACCAACGTCCATTCATTGGGTAGGTAGTCCTCATTTAACATTAAATCCGGCAACGCAAAATACACCAAATGGGGTATTTACCACTACAGTACCTGGGGTTCATATAGTAGAGGCCTATATTACGTACAACGATTGTACCATATTAAAAACCTTTACTGTAATCAAATATTATGAACCTAAGGTTAAAGCAGCTATTACATGTACAGGTAGTGGAAATTACACTGTAAAACTGTTAAACAATTCAACTATTTTTGGTCTTAACCTTAGTGATATTAAGTTTACGTTTTCGGGGCCAGGTATTACAAACCCAACGGTTGGCGATACGTATACCCTTAACGGGGTGTCTCCAGGAACTTATACCTATGTAATGGAAATGTATACACCGAGTAATCCAAGTAACCCAACCTGTACGGTACCTATTACCATTACCATAGATCCAAATCCTGTAACAACTTTTAATTTAGCAGCAGCATATTGTTCAGATGAAACCGTTGCCCTTAACATACCGGGTACTATGCAGCCAGGCTATGAATACCGTTGGATATTTAACGGTACCTCTTATGTAGCAAGTAACAATGCAACAGATGTTAATTTTGATTTGCCAGCAAATGTAGCTACATATGATTTTCCTATTACGTTGCAAATTACCAACCAATACGGGTGTGTGTTTACATCTTCATCTATCGCTAAAGTTAACCAAGCTGTTTTTGATGGTTCTGTAAACCCTTCTACGGGCGAGTATTGTGAAGGCAGCGTTCCTTCATTAAATTTTATACCAGTAGGTCCCGGTCCAGCTGACATTATCTGGATGCGTGACAACGTACAGGTAGGTACGGGCTTAACTTATACACCTACACAAAGCGGCAGTTACTGGCCTATATTACTAGACGGTAACAACTGTAAGAATTATGATTTGGTAGATACTCCTGCAATCATAAAAGTTAACAAACCACCATTTGCAAGCATCAGCGGTAGTACCAGTGTTTGTTATAACGAAGATGTTTTGTTATACGGTGTGTTTACAGATCCTAACCCAGCATTAGAACATTCGTGGAGTGGTCCTAACTTACCAGGTGGCTACGGCAACTGGGTTACAGGTGCTACTAATATAGCATTAAATATAAGTGGTATGCCACCAGGGTCTTATGATTATACCTTCTATACCCGTTTAGCAACAGATCCTACTTGTGAGGGCAAATTTACGGTAACGGTAGTGGTACATCCACAAGTAGCAACCCCTGTTATTAGTTATACGGTAACAAAATGCCAGCCGTATACGTTATTGCTTACGGCAAGTGGTCCTAACGTAGGAACGTATAATTGGAGCAACGGTATGATAGGCCAAAGCATAGAAGTAACACAAGGCGGGGCGTATAGTGTAACCTATACCGCACCAACAGGTTGTAGTGCTACGGGTTACATACAGGCACCACATAACCCAGAACGTGCGTTATGGGTAGTACCAAGTGGGTGTTATACTATGTGTTTAAACCAAGGTGAATACTTGTTAGGGCCTTTAGGCATTTACGAAGGATACGAATGGACAATTAATGGTGGAACAACGCAAAGTGGCAACAACACCTTTATACCTAACCAACCTATTACCATGGCAGGTTACTACCAATTAAATGTTACGCAAATGGGCTGTACTTTTAGCAGCAATACACCACATATTACCGCAAACAGTGACTGTGATGTAAACCCCTGTAAGTTTGAGGTATATATACGTGATATTTATCCAGTTGATGGAGGATATTATGCAATGTCATTGTACATTACCAACCCATATGGTTATCCTATCACTATAAACATCAGCAGTCAAAATGGTTACGGAACGTATTCACCTTCAACGGTAACACTAAACCCTGGCGGTAATTCATTTTATCCGGTATATTTCTATCCTAACAGTTCTTATTATCCGGGTGCAGCAGATGGTATGGTCATTCAAGCGCCAGATTGTATCTCGGTTGTGGATTTCCAATTTCCAAAAGAAATTTATCCAAAAGCGGCAGCAGAAATCATAGAACCAGAATTGGTATTAGCACCAAACCCGGCTTTTGAAACCACCACGGCAAGTTACAACCTAGGTACGCAATACCAAAATGCACAAAGCATTACGGTATATGATGTTACAGGAGTACAACGCTACAAACAAAAGGTAAACGGCATCAAAGGCGAAGTTGTTATCAATATAAGTAATTTGGCAGCAGGTACTTATATAATCAATTTAGAAGCCGATGGTAAAGTGATAAAACAACAAAAATTAATTAAAAAATAACCATTAATACCTTAACGGCGTTAAAAATATTACGTTTTTAACGCCGTTTTTATTATTTTTATAAAAACCATACAATCAAAAACAAATAAAATATACAGTTTGCGCCTAATTGGCAACTCAACACCCGAGGCAAAGCCGAACTGAACGAAGTTAGTTAACCTATTCAACAATATAACTATGAAAAATAAACTACACAAAAGTAATACTACTTGTCATGCTGAACTTGTTTCAGCATCTCATAATACAAGTATTCACGTCACTTCGAGCTTGTCAAGAAGTCATAAAATCAACAAATTACTATTCCTACTATTATTCCCCCTTTGGGGGTTAGGGGGCTACGCCCAAAACTACCAGTGGGACTGGGCAATTAGCGGTGGCGGCATACAAGGAGTAGATCAAATTTATGATGTAAAAGTAGGTACCGATAATAACTACTATTTCATAGCCAGCATGCATGGTACTATTGGCACCCAACTTAATGGTGCTGCGGTAACCACCC
>JBEBXO010000016.1:0-43060 GCA_040391585.1 Paenimyroides ummariense
GACAGAAATATTAACAACCTAAAAATTAATCTCGTTTAATAATGCACTATGGGTAAAGGTTATTAATTTAAACGGAACGAAACCTGCATACGCTCTAATTCTTCTAATAAATCTGATGATATTTCTATGCGCATATTTTTACTTGGCATTTCTAGCAGATTTTTTTTAAGATACTGCACTTCAGGTAACTCAATTTCCATTGGTTTTTCTTCTATTTCATCAGAAACATCGTCTTGAACATCTTCCAACAGCTTATTTACCTCTTGTGTTTGCAGTCGGTTTTGAACTTCTTCCAATTCAAAAACTTCAAAAACCACCGATTTGGTTCCCGGATTATTATCCATAACCATTCGTATTTTTTCCACTTGCATTTCTTTCAGTTTACGAACATCAATTTGAATAATCAGCTTTTTTGCAAACGTTGGTATCACTTCGTTCAGCAGTTTTAATTCTACAAACTGCAAGCGAGGTTCAGATCGTTCGTTGGTATCTTTTTTAATCCAACCTTCTTTTACATACACTTTAAAATACACAAAGGTATTGTTAAGCAAAAAATGACGGTTTTTTAAATAATCTTCATTATACATACGCATTTCTATGCTTTCATCGTACCCTTCTATGGTAAAAATTGCCCAATCTTTACCTTTTGCCGATGTTTTAAACTGTACGTTCGAGATCATTCCACCAAAAGTTAGAGTTCTACCTACCAGTGGTTCTAAATATTTTAACTGTTCTAAATTAGCATTACAGAAATATTTCAGTTCAAATTTAAAATCGTCTAACGGATGCCCTGAAATATAAATTCCTACCACATCTTTTTCTTTTGCTAACTTTTCCATGGTTGTCCATTCATCACAATTAGGAATTACAGGCTCGGGAATTTGCACTTCACTGCTTTCACCAAACAGACTAACTTGTGCCGAATTTTCGTTGTCTTGATATTTTCCGCCGTATTTCATGGCTTTTTCTAAAAAGGTAATACCATCGGCTTCGGTTTGAAAATATTGTGCCCGGTGTGTATCCGTAAAACAATCAAAACCACCTGCTAATGCTAGGTTTTCAAATGCTTTTTTATTGGCTGATCTTAAATCGATTCGTTTTGCCAGATCGAAAATCGATTTATAATCTCCATCTTTTCTATGTTCGATAATGGTATTCACGGCCCCCTCGCCCACTCCTTTTATTGCACCCATCCCAAAACGAATCTGATAATGCTCGTTCACTGCAAATTTGTAATGCGATTCATTCACATCAGGACCCAAAACCTCCAATCCCATTCTACGGCATTCTTCCATAAAAAACGTAACCGATTTAATGTCGTTCATGTTGTTTGAAAGTACAGCCGCCATATATTCTGCCGGATAATGCGCTTTTAAATAGGCTGTTTGATAAGCCACCCACGCATAACAGGTAGAGTGTGATTTATTGAAGGCATAAGATGCAAAGGCTTCCCAGTCTTTCCAGATTTTTTCTAATGTTTTAGGATCGTGCCCTTTTGCAGCTGCTTGTTCCACAAATTTAGGCTTCATTTTATCCAAAACATCTTTTTGCTTTTTACCCATTGCCTTACGCAAAACATCGGCTTCACCTTTGGTAAAACCAGCTAATTTCTGCGACAAAAGCATTACCTGTTCCTGATAAACGGTAATTCCGTAGGTTTCTTTTAGATATTCTTCACAAGCATCTAAATCATAGGTAATTTCTTCTTCGCCATTTTTTCTTCGAACGAACGACGGAATATATTCTAACGGACCCGGGCGATACAAAGCATTCATGGCAATTAAATCTCCAAAAACCGTTGGTTTCAGCTCACGCATGTATTTCTGCATTCCGGGCGATTCGTATTGGAACACACCTACCGTTTCACCGCGTTGGAATAATTCGTATGTTTTAACATCATCAATAGGAATTTCTTCCGGATCAATTTCTATACCCGTTCGTTGTTTGATGATAGCGATGGTATCTTTAATAAGTGTTAACGTTTTTAATCCTAAGAAATCCATTTTTAAAAGCCCTGCACTTTCTGCAACCGAGTTATCAAACTGGGTTACGTATAAGGCAGAATCTTTTGCGGTTTGCACAGGAACGAAATTGGTAATATCGTCTGGTGTAATAATTACTCCACACGCATGAATTCCCGTGTTACGCATAGATCCTTCGATAATTTTTGCCTGTTGAATGGTTTCAGAAAGTAGATCGTTCTGGTTGGCAACATTGATTAGTTCTTTAACCGCATCGAACTCGTCTGATCGCAATGCTTTTTTTATAACATCTTCAGGTTCAGATAAAAACCGACGTAGATTCCACTTGCTTGGCATCATTGTCGGTATCATTTTAGCAATTCGTTCCGATTCGTATAAAGGCAAATCTAACACGCGCGCCGCATCTTTAATAGCCGATTTAGTCGCCATTTTACCATAAGTAATGATTTGCGCCACTTGGTTTGCACCGTATTTATTAATTACATAATCCATTACACGACCACGACCTTCGTCATCAAAATCAATATCAATATCGGGCATCGACACACGATCGGGATTTAAGAAACGCTCAAAAAGTAAATCGTATTTAATTGGATCTAAATTGGTAATTCCTAAACAATAAGCCACCGCTGAACCCGCAGCAGATCCACGCCCTGGACCAACCGATACATTCATTTTACGAGCTTCGGCAATGAAATCTTGAACAATAAGAAAATACCCCGGATAACCGGAATTTTCTACTGTTTTCAGTTCAAAATCTAATCGTTCGGTAATAATATCATCAATTTCTTTATATCTGCGCTTGGCACCTTCGTACGTTAAAAATCGTAAATAGGCATTTTCACCACGTTTACCGCCATCTGCTTCATCTTCTGGATCGATAAATTCGGCAGGAATATCAAATTTAGGCAATAGAATATCTCGGTACAGCGAGTACACTTCAATTTTATCGACAATCTCCTGAATATTTATAATAGCTTCGGGCAAATCTTTAAAAAGCGCCTTCATTTCGTCTTGAGTCTTGTAAAAATACTCTTGATTTGGCAAACCGTAACGATACCCGCGACCACGACCAATTGGTGTTGCTTGTTTTTCACCGTCTTTCACACAAAGTAAAATATCGTGCGCATTGGCATCAGATTTTTCTAAATAATAAGTGTTGTTCGTTGCAATTAATTTAACGTTGTGTTTTTTAGAAAACGTGACTAATGTTTTATTTACACGATCTTCGTCTTCTTGATTATGACGCATGATTTCTAAATAAAAATCGTCTTTAAAATGCTCTTTCCACCACAACAACGCTTCTTCTGCCTGTTTTTCACCAATATTTAAAATTTTATTAGGCACTTCTCCGTACAAATTTCCAGAAAGCACCATAATATCTTCTTTATATTGTAAAAGAACTTTCTTATCGATTCTTGGCACATAATAAAAACCGTTAATTGATGCTATAGATGCTAATTTTGCAAGATTGTGGTATCCTTTTTTATTTTTTGCCAGAAGAACAACCTGATAACCATTGTCTTTTTTAGATTTATCGGTATGATTTTCACACACGAAAAATTCGCAACCAACAATAGGTTTTAGTTCTGTTTCAGTAGGATTCTCTCCGTTTTCAATCGCAACTTCGTTGGCTTTTTTTGCATTTTTGTTATGATCTAAAACAGCACTTACAAACTTAAAAGCACCCATCATGTTCCCATGATCGGTCATAGCAACAGCCGACATTTTTTCTTTTGCCGATTTTTTTATCATGGCACCAATATCGATCGTAGATTGCAAAACCGAAAACTGCGTATGATTGTGTAAATGTGCAAAAACCGCCTGATTATACAGTTTCTTAACATCTTCTGTAATCGTTGTTTTTTCAGCCTCGCCTGCAATAACTCCAGAAGCTTCCAACTGTTTTCTAATTTCTTCGGACGCTTTTTTAAGGTTGATGTGTTTTAAGCCAATTAATTGAAAAGGCTGCGGATTTACCTCTTTAAAATGCTGTAAATATCCGGCAGGCTGTTGCAATTCGGGTTCGCTAAAAACATTTTTACGAATCAGCTCAAAAAAACATCTTGTAGTAGCTTCCACATCGGCAGTTGCGTTGTGTGCTTCGCCAAAAGGTGCACCAAATAAATATTCGTGCAACTCTGTCAAAGTAGGCAATTTAAATCGACCACCGCGACCACCAGGAAGTTTCAACAAACTCGCCGTAACTTCGGTACAGGTATCTAAAACCGCCATAGAATTTAAAGACGTTGTTTTACCCGAACGGTGAAACTCGGCTCCCATAATATTCAAATCAAAACCCACATTTTGTCCTACAACAAATTTAGCTTTACCCAAAGCTGTATTAAACTTATCAAGAACCGTATTTATATCGATACCTTTTTCGGTAGCAAGCAAGGTTGAAATTCCGTGAATTCGTTCAGAATCGTAAGGAATATCAAAACCATCGGGTTTAATAAGGTAGTCTTCATGCGCTATTACATTTCCCATTTCATCGTGCAACTGCCAAGCAATCTGTATACAGCGTGGCCAGTTGTCTACATCGGTAAAAGGTGCATTCCAATCTTTAGGTAAACCTGTTGTTTCGGTATCAAAAATTATATACATGAAATAATAATAAGGTTGATTTCTTACAAAGTTACAATAAAAAAAGTCGCTCTTAAAAAAGAACGACTTAAGTATATATTAATCACGTTTATTTATTACGGATTTGGTGTTTCTGGAGCTTCTACAGCTGGTGGATATACTAAAGGAATTCTAAAAAAAACACCTTTATTCAAATTAACAAGCGGTGTATTAGGCAAAATCAAAGAAGGGTCAACCGGAACCATTTCTGCCATAAACGTTCCTGAAATTGTTCCTGGAACTTGTTTTTCAACCGGATCTAATTTAATATATCCTTTACCTGTTGTTGACGAAGTACTGTACAAGTAAACCGTATCTTTTTCTATTTTAGAATAAGTAGCAACGTGTTGGTTAGTTGTTCCTAGTTCGTATTCTTTTCCTGATTCATAATTATGAATAAACAGGGTAACGTTTTCTGAATCGGTTGCACCAACAATTACTAAATTACCATTATCAACATTTGCTGTAAATTTAGTAGCGCGCCAAAAGTCATAACTTTTCATGGCTTCAAAGGTAGGCGTATTTGTAGTTAGTTCTTCTTCGCAAGACACAAGTGAAACTGCCATTAATGCAAATAAAAAGTATTTTTTCATATTTTATTTAGATTCTGAATTCAATGTTACCAAACAAAAATAGAATTTTTTATTTAACAGCAACCCTTTTTTTTTAATAATTATTTAACTTTTTCAAAATTTAACAATTTAGGCTTCATTTTTACGGAATTATACTAGATGATTTCAAAAAAATAATTACTTTTGCACCTTAATTACAACCCGAGGTCGTGAACCTCAATTAAATCATTAAAGATTATGTCTGTAAAAATTAGATTACAAAGACACGGTAAAAAAGGAAAACCTTTTTACTGGGTAGTAGCTGCTGATGCACGCGCTAAAAGAGATGGTAAATTCTTAGAAAAAATCGGAACTTACAATCCAAACACTAACCCTGCAACAATTGACTTAAACGTTGATGCTGCTGCAAAATGGTTATTTAACGGTGCACAACCAACAGATACTGCTCGTGCAATTTTATCTTACAAAGGTGCTTTATTAAAACATCACTTAAACGGTGGTGTACGTAAAGGTGCTTTAACACAAGAGCAAGCTGATGCTAAATTCACTGCTTGGTTAGATGAAAAAGCAAACAAAGTAGGTGCAAAAGTAACTGGATTAGCTGATAATAAAGCTGCTGCTAAAGCTGCTGCATTAAACGCTGAAAAAGAAGTAAACGCAAAACGTATTGCTGCTGCACAAGAAGCTAAAGCTGCTGCTGAAGCTGCAACTGCAGAAGAAGCTACTCCAGAAGTAGAAGAAAATACAGAAGAAACTGAAGCATAATTTGTAAGCGATTTTTAATGCGTAAAAAAGATTGTTTTTATTTAGGAAAAATCGCAAAGAAATTTAGTTTCAAAGGCGAAGTATTGGTATATTTAGATACAGACGAGCCTGAATTGTATACAGAATTGGAATCAATGTTCGTTGAAATAAACGGACATTTGGTTCCTTTTTTTATTGAAAAATCATTGATACACAAAGAAAAATTCCTTCGTTCAAAATTTGAAGATGTCGATTCTGAAGAAGATGCCGATACAATTGTTGGAAAAGATGTATACCTGCCCCTAACCATGCTTCCTAAATTAGAAGGAAACAAATTTTACTACCACGAGGTTGTTGGTTTTAATGCCATTGACCAACGTTTAGGCAATTTTGGAACCATTTTGCGTATTAGCGACAACGGGGTGCAAGCCTTGTTTGAAGTTCAAAAAGACGACGCGGTGATACTGATTCCTTTAATTGACGAATTTATTATTGAAGTAAATCGCGAAAACAAATCTATTCTTTTCAATACTCCCGAAGGACTGATTGATTTGTATATATAATTACTCCTATTTTTTCATTTTAAAACAGTAATTTTGAAGTAAAAATCTACTTCAATGTTCTCATTTAAACAATTTACCGTTCAACAAGATCGCTGCGCCATGAAAGTTGGTACAGACGGCGTTTTGTTAGGCGCTTGGACTCCCCTTTTTCACAAACCCTTTAATATATTAGATATTGGCGCAGGTACTGGTTTAATTGCTTTAATGTTAGCTCAAAGAAGCGATGCACAGCAAATTGATGCCGTTGAAATTGACGAAGAAGCCTACGAACAATGTGTAGAAAATTTTGAACAAAGTAAATGGAACGATCGATTATTTTGCTATCATGCATCGATTGATGAATTTACAGAAGAACTTTTTGAAGAAGAAGAAGAAGAAGAATATGATTTAATTGTATCGAACCCGCCTTTTTATGCCGAAAATTATTCATCAGGAAATGACAAACGAGATCAGGCGCGCTTTCAGGAAGCCTTACCGTTTGATGAATTAATAAAATGCGCACAAGCATTACTTTCAGAAAACGGAATTTTCGCTGTTATCATTCCTTATAAAGAAGAAAGAAATTTTATTGAACTAGCACAATCTGTCGGATTATTTCCATTGAAAATAACTCGAGTTAAAGGAAACAAAACTTCTGATATTAAACGTAGTTTGTTAGCTTTTTCCCGAATAGAACAAGAGCCACTTATTGATGAACTAATCATTGAAACCGATCGCTATAAATACACCACAGGATATAAAGAATTAACAAAAGAGTTTTATTTAAAGATGTAAAAACTTTCAACAAAAGAATAATTATTGTGTTTTTTTATAAATTATTTTTATATGTGATATTTTTTTATAATTTTATATAATTAATTTAAAAAAATACCATCATGAAAAAATTATTACTTTCCTCTTTTTTATTAGGTTCTTTATTTACAGCTAAAGCACAAACCACTGTTTTTGAAGACAGTTTTGAAAGTTATACAGACTTTGCTATTGCCAATGTTGGGAATTGGACTCTGAATGATGTCGACAAATCAACTACTTATGGTTTTCAAGGTGTGTCCTTTACAAACACTCAAACCGCGCAAGCATTTATTGTATTTAATTCAACAGCAACCACACCACCATTAACACCAAGTACTACATCAGATTGGTCTGCACGCACGGGTTCAAAAGCTATGATTTGTTTCGCAGCAACAACGCCTTCAAATAACGATTGGTTAATATCTCCACAAATAATGTTAGGTAGTTCTGGGAATGTATTAAAATTTTGGGCAAAATCATGTGACACACAATTTGGCGCAGAACGTTTTAAGGTAGGTATTTCTACAACAGGATCAGCACCTGCTGATTTTACTATTATTACAACTTCACCTTATGTAACAAATCCAGCTACAGCTCAATGGGTTGAATACACCTATAATTTAGACCCTGCATATGACGCTAAACAAGTATATATAGCTATAAATTGTGTTTCAAATGACCAATTTGGTTTTGCGATTGATGACTTTAAGGTAACAACAACAGGTACAGTATCTACAGAAAAATTCTTCACAGAAAACTTTAACTTGTATCCTAACCCAACTTCAGATGTTTTAAATATTTCATCTAAAAACGGTTTAGAAATAAACGAAATTAAAATCACCGATTTATCTGGAAGAATTGTAAAAACATTAAACAACTCATTAACAATAAATGTTTCTGATCTTTCAGCAGGAACTTATTTAATTGATATTACAACAAACGAAGGAAAAGCTTCTTCTAAATTTGTTAAAAAATAATATATTGTAATTTACTTTTATAAAACTCAATCTTTTACAGGTTGAGTTTTTTTTGTTTGATAAACGACGTTTAATGCCTTATAAGCTTATTAATTTTACAACGTGCAACAAGCGATGTTATGAAAAAAGAATTTGTAAAAGGACAAGGGGCTGTAGACAACATTCACAATCGGTTTTTTAAGAACCGATACGAAACGTCGATCTATCAAGATGATTATGAAGAAGCTATTGCGAAAACGCAGATATTAGAAGTTTTTCCAAAAACCATTGTCAATAAAATAAAGGGCAACAATTTGCCTTTTCTGTATTCTGTAAATCCGTATCAGGGTTGCGAACACGGTTGCGCCTATTGTTATGCCCGACCTACCCACCAATATTGGGGATTTAGCGCTGGTGTAGATTTTGAACGCATTATCTTGGTAAAGAAAAACGCTCCAGAACTTTTAGAACAATTCTTTTTAAAGCGCGGTTACAAAGCATCAGCCATTCAGCTTTCGGGCAACACAGATTGTTACCAACCTTTAGAACGCAAATTAGAAATCACTCGAAAAATATTACAGTTGTGCTTAGATTACCGCCATCCAGTAAGTATTATTACAAAAAACGCATTAATACTACGCGATTTAGATATTTTAAAACAACTGGCAGCTAAAAATTTGGTAAATGTATCATTAAGTATTCCAACCATAAATGAAGACTTGCGCCGGGTTTTAGAACCCCGAACTTCATCGGTAAAAACAAAACTGAACGCTTTGCAAACTTTAGCAGAAAACAATATTCCTACACATGTAATGGTTGCACCAATCATTCCTGGGTTAAACAGCATGGAAATCCTCCCTATATTAAAAACAATTGCAGAAAACGGAGCGAATTCTTTTGGATATACATTAGTAGGATTGAACGATGAAGTGGAACCAGTTTTTAAAGATTGGCTGGAAACGCATTATCCCGACCGAAAAGAAAAGGTTTTAAATCAAATAACATCGTTACATAAAGGAAATCTGGCAGAAAAAAATATTGCGAAAAGAAATACTGGAAACGGAAATTTTGCCGATATGATTCACAAAACATTCGAAATTGGCAGAAATAAATTTTTCAGTCAATCTAAATTTCCTGCATTATCAACCGATTTATTTGATGGTACAAAAGGCGAACAGTTGCGATTGTTTTAACAAAACCTGCAAGGTCTGAGTGACCTTGTAGGTTTAAAAATATTACTTAATTCAAACCTACAATATTTTAAAAATCTTGCAGGATAAAAGTCTATCTAGCTTCCAAAGTTATCCTGCTTTGATTTTCTTTATTTCCAAAACGAGCATTGTAAACATCGGTGTGTTTGTAAATATCCACGCTTTCAACATCGTTCTGATTTAACGAACGAAACGTTTCTTCGCTAACACTCACACCATCTACAATATATGTGTAATTGCCATTTCTTGTTAAATTCTCTACATCTCTTAAAATTACTTCTGGATTTCTCTCTGATGGATTATAACGTTTTAAAAAATCCAACGAAATCATTTGCCCTTGCAATAAATGCTCAAAAGAAAGAGGTGTATTAACACTTTTAATTATTGGAGTTGTTGTTACTGTTTTTGTTTTAACTTGTGTTGAAATATTTAAATGTTGGCTATTTGCATTTAATGCCAACATTTCTCTATACCAACGAGATGGATAACCACATTCAATTCTTGGTGTTGTCGTTACTGTTTTTGCTTTTGGTTCTCCTTCAATTGTTTTATTTGTAAAAGCCAAGGTACCATGAGGTGGCATCTGTTCTTTTGAAACAGTTTTATATTTATCAACTACAATATCTGATAAATCAATACCATCTTCAATCATTGTAACATTCAAAATATTGCTTTTTCC
Source organism: Paenimyroides ummariense (assembly GCA_040391585.1). Lineage (GTDB taxonomy): Bacteria > Bacteroidota > Bacteroidia > Flavobacteriales > Flavobacteriaceae > Flavobacterium > Flavobacterium ummariense_A. The sequence continues at coordinate 10,125 of JBEBXO010000016.1, forward strand.
TACAGTTACTGTTGTTGTTTTAAATCCTTCAAAAACAAATTGAATTTTATCGCCTTCATTTACATTTAAACTATAACGACCATCTATATCAGTATCTGTTCCTTGATTAGTTCCTACTTTCAAAACAACAGCTCCCGGAATTGGATCTCCATCTTGGGTTTTAACAATACCGGTTATTTCTTTAAAAGCATCTTGCTGAAATTTATATTGAGTTAAACTTTCTAAAGGTGCTGATTTTAAAGTCCAAGTAGAAAGCAAAATTACTCCCAAAACAAAAGCAATACATCTGCAAACTCTAAATAGTTCGTTTATTTTTATCTGATTCTTCCCCATATTACAATTACATCAATAAGTAATAGCAAGTTACCACTTTTTATTCAGAAAATTCAATCATAAAATATTTTCTCTTTCTTGTTAAAAAATAAGTATTTTTGTGAGAACTAAACAATTGTAAATTATGAAACCGGATTTATTTCAGGCACCAGATTATTATTTATTAGACGATTTACTTACAGAAGAACATAAATTAGTACGCGATTCTGCGCGCGCTTGGGTTAAAAAAGAAGTTTCCCCAATTATTGAAGAATACGCACAGAGAGCAGAATTTCCACATCAAATTGTAAAAGGTTTGGGCGAAATTGGCGGTTTTGGACCATATATTCCGGTGGAATACGGCGGCGCAGGATTGGATCAAATTTCTTATGGATTAATTATGCAGGAAATTGAACGTGGCGATTCAGGTGTACGTTCAACCTCATCGGTTCAATCATCGTTGGTAATGTATCCAATTTGGAAATACGGAAACGAAGAGCAACGCATGAAATACCTTCCAAAATTAGCAACAGGTGAAATGATCGGTTGTTTTGGCTTAACAGAACCTGATTTTGGATCGAACCCTGGCGGTATGGTAACTAACTTTAAAGATAAAGGAGATCATTACTTATTAAACGGTGCAAAAATGTGGATTTCGAACGCTCCGTTTGCAGATATTGCCGTTGTTTGGGCGAAAGACGAAAGCGGACGTATTCACGGATTAATTGTGGAACGCGGTATGGAAGGTTTTACAACTCCGGAAACGCACAACAAATGGTCGTTACGTGCATCGGCAACTGGTGAGTTGATTTTTGACAATATTAAAGTCCCTAAAGAAAATTTATTACCTAATAAATCAGGTTTAGGTGCGCCTCTTGGTTGTTTAGATTCTGCTCGATACGGTATTGCTTGGGGCGCCATTGGTGCTGCAATGGATTGTTACGACACCGCTTTGCGTTACTGTAAAGAACGTGTACAGTTCGATAAACCTATTGGCGCTTTTCAATTACAACAAAAGAAATTAGCCGAAATGATTACCGAAATCACTAAAGCACAGTTATTAACTTGGCGTTTGGGAGTGTTGCGCAATGAAGGGAAAGCAACATCGGCTCAAATTTCTATGGCGAAACGTAATAATGTGGATATGGCATTAACTATTGCCCGCGATGCACGCCAAATGTTAGGTGGAATGGGAATTACTGGCGAATATTCTATTATGCGCCATATGATGAATTTAGAATCGGTGGTAACCTATGAAGGTACGCACGACATTCACTTGCTAATTACCGGTATGGATGTAACAGGTTTTAATGCTTTTAAATAAGATTGAAATTTTTAATACATAAAGAATCCGAAGGTTTAAAAGTAATCTTCGGATTTTTTTTAAATCAAATAATCTATCAAAAATGAAAACGGCTATTTTAATTACCGCATATAAAAATGTACATCAAGTAATAGATATCATCAATTATTTTGATAATCGTTTTAACTTTTACATTCATTTTGATAAAAAAAGCATTCCAAATGATATTTACAAACTATCTAATTATAAAAATGTTCAGGTTTACACACAATATAACATTAACTGGGGAAGCGTAAATCATTTAAAAGCTATATTATTTTTATGTAAAAAGGCTTTAAAAGATCAAAACAACAATTATTTTCATTTAATCAGTGGACAAGATTTTCCAACAAAGCCTATAGATTTTTACACTAATAACAATCAAAATTTTTTACAGTTTGAACAGCTACCAATAATGAACTGGGATGGTAATGGAGGTTTAAACAGATACCATTATTTTAATATTTTTGACCATGTTTCGCTTAAAAACAAAAACCGCTTGTTTAAATTGAACAATTGGTTAATCAAACTTCAAAAAGTATTTAGAATAGAACGCAGCAGTTTAAACAAATATTTCAAAACTATTTACGGTGGGGGTACTTGGTGGAGTTTAACACGTGAAGCTGTAGAATATGTTGCTTTAAATAAAAATTCTGATATTTATTTAAAGAGAATGCATTATTGTTTTTGTTCAGAAGAAATCTATTTTCAAAGCATTCTACTTAATTCTCATCTTAAAGAAACAATTCAAAATAATAATTTAAGATATATTGATTGGCATAGTAATCGTGGCGGGATCCCTTCTTTTTTAGATCATACCGATTTTGATAAAATAATTAATAACGATTATTTGTTTGCTCGTAAGTTCGACGAAAAATCATCGGAACAATTAAAAAATTTTCTTGAAACTAAAAATAAGTAAATTAGTTATCTTTTGTATGCTCGTGGTGTAGATAAATTTTGCTGTATTTTGTAAACCAATACCACAACCCGAAAACAGATAAAAATACTACTAATAATGTTTGATCGATCTTTTTCCAACGGTCGAACAACTGACTGCTCCAAATTACAAACAGTGCGCTTAACGAGGCTGCCAAATGCACCAATTGAATAATTAGGTAAATACGGTATTTTTCGTTTATATTGAAAACCGTATCGTGGAACATAAATATTCCCAAAATGTAGCCAACCAGTAAAAGGGTTAATACAATTAATAACCATTTTATAACTTTTAATAAAGTTTTCATAAGGAAAAATTAAAAAACGAGCAAAATTAATTAAATATTCGGTTCTACAAACGTTTCTATAAAATAAGTTATTGGTAAAAACAGAAAAACGAAGGAAACCCTCGTTTTTCAATAAAATAATCCAATAAAATAAATCTATAATTTAATATTTTCTGTAAAATTTTCCTAAAGATAATGAAATTATCCAACAAAAAACATTTTTACTTAAATATTTATCAACTTTCAGGAGCCAACTCAACGCGTAGCCCTGCTATTTCTGGTGTTATAGGAATTTGACACCCTAACCGACTGTTTTCTTTTACATTAAAAGCTTCCCAAAGCATGGCTTCTTCATCAGGATTTTTTTCAACCAAATTCACTTCTTCCTCGTTTAAAACATAACATTGGCACGATGCACACATTGCCATACCGCCACAAATACCAATGGTTCCTTCTTCGGCTAATTCGTAAGCGCGCGCCAATTCCATTAGGTTCATGTTCATATCGGTAGGTGCATCAACGGTATGTTCTACTCCTTCTCTATCTATAATTGTGATTTTAATATCGCTCATAATCTGCATTTTTGCAAAGATACTAATTATTAAAACGATAGTGACTGAACGTTTTAAAGTTCCTGCATAAAAAAAACCGAGCTTTATATAGCGCTCGGTTTTTGTATAAAATATACCTACAAGGTTATTTAAACCTTGCAGGATAAATCTGTAGGATATAAATTAAACTACCACATCAAAAAAAGCGGTTAATTCTTCGAACGAATATTCTTTTGTATCGATATCTTTGATAATTCTACCGCGTTCAAAGCACACAATTCTGTCAGAAATTTCAAACGTATGATTTAAATCGTGGCTTGAAACCAATAAGGTTGTCTGTTTGGTATCGGCAATTGTGCGTAAAATCTTTTTTAAACGAATTTGTGTTGTTGGATCTAAATTAGCAAAAGGCTCATCTAAAATCACCACTTTAGGATTTCCTAATAAAGCACCTATAATACCAACCTTTTTTTGATTTCCTTTTGAAAGATCCCGAATAAACTTATTCTTTCCTAAAATTTCGTTATTAAAAAAATCGGCATACGTTTTTAAGAAAGCATCAACCTGCTGCTTTGTTTGATTGCGTAATTCGCCTAAAAAATAAAAATATTCTTCACAGGTTAAGTATCCAATTAAAAAAGTTTCGTCTAAAAAAGCCGTCGTAAACCCTTTCCAATCTTCGTTTTTATTTACAATAACATTGTTGTTTTTAATAAAACCCTGTGTTGGTTCTATTAAATCTAACAACAAACTAAAAAAGGTGGTTTTTCCGGCGCCATTGTTACCAACCAAACCAAAACTTTGTCCCATTGGGATTTCTAAATTAGGTAAATCTAAAACTAAATTACCGTTGTATGCTTTCTTTAAATTTTCTACACTAATCATAACTATTTATATGCTTTTATGGTTTTATATTTTTGCGATTTATATAAGTTTTCAATTAAATTAAACATAAATGGTTTTAATAACATTCCTATTAAACCAATAATTACAAATGCAACTATTGCGGTATTAAATTCAAAAACCAACGTTAAAATGGTATATAAAAGTACTGGTAACGCCAAAGTAGGAATGCTTAACAATAATGTTTGCACACTAAAAGCTTTTGAATCGCCAAAGGCATTTTTATTACTAGAAAGATCTATTTTAGATCGAACAAACGCACCTGTAATTAAGGATAAGTAACAGTTCCATCCAATATTATAACAACCTACTGCTACAATAATTAAATAAATTTTTAAACCAAAAAACAGATAGAAACTTGCCAATGCGGTTGAAACTACTGTTGCCAACACCATAATTAACCATTTTGATTCTAAATAGGTTCTATAAGGAATATTCTGCGTCATCATTAAAGGATAATAACTGCTGTCCCAACTTGGTACATATTGTCCAAAAAGCATCATGAATCCGCCGGTAATCATAATAGCAGCAATTATGGTAAAAAAGGTATTGTCTTTATACATATCCATTGTAAAAAAGATTAAACCGTAGAGCAAAAACAAACCACTCATCATTAAAACGGTACGAGTTCGTTTGTTTCGGGTTAACAATTTAATATCTAATTTTAAAAATGGAGCCAATTTTCCAAATCGGTTTAAAAAGTTTAAATCGTAGTATTTATAGGTTTCTTTTTTTACCACAACAGCGCTGTCTAACGATAAATTTTTAAAGTAAAAACGGTAACATGCTACAAGTAATATTATTAAATAAACTGCTACCACAACCACTAATAACGGATAATTATAAAGGGCTTCAAAAAAGTATTTGGTGTAAGCAGTTACTTCTACATACTTAAAAAAATCTAAAGCTAAAACACCTGCAAAAGCTACTAAAAAAGGTAATGCTATTTTGTTTACATGGTTTAAAAGCTGTACCAAAAAAGTATTAGCCAAAAACAATAATGTAAAAGACAAAGCAAATAAAACAGCAGTTACAATTGGTGTTTTTAATGTGATTACCTGAAATAAAACGGCGCCACCCATTAACAGATTTACAAAATTAAAAAACGACAATGCCGATTTGGTAAGACAATACGTTACAATTGTTTTTTTACGAACATTCTGTATTAACAACGGTTTTACCAAAGTAGTTGGCATTTTTTGAAAGAAGTAACGAATTACTAAATCGCCCATCCATAAATACACTGCGTATTTAAAAAAGCCCGGCAAAGGTTGTAAATTTTCTGATTCGGGCAGTTCAAACAAAGCAAAACTCATTGCAACCATTAACGCAAGGTAACACAAACCAAAATAGCCCTTGCCAATACCCATTAAAACACGTTGAGCCATACCGCTTTTACGCGTAATGCCTTTCCATTCTAAATTGGCGATTTGTTTAAATGTCATACTTTTTTATTTAGTAAGTAGTGTTTTTAACGAAATGTTACAAAAAAAGAGTATGCTTTTTTAAACATACTCTTTTTAACTTTTTGTATCGATTTGATTAATCAATTGCTTTTACAACTGCTTTTTCGGCTTCTTTACGTGTTCCATCGAAACCATCGATACCAGAAACGGTGGTGTATTTCAACACATATTTTTTTCCGGGATTGATGCGATTATAAACACTTTGACACATTAAAGTAGCTTCGTGAAATCCGCATAAAATCAACTTTAACTTACCAGGATAGGTATTAATATCGCCAATAGCATAAATACCTTCTATGTTGGTTTGATAATCTAACGCGTTGTTAACTTTAATGGCGTTTTTTTCGATTTCTAATCCCCAGTTTGCAATAGGGCCTAATTTTGGAGTTAAACCAAACAACGGAATAAAATAATCGGTTTTTATGGTTTTTGATGATTGATCTCCATCAAAAGATAAAGTTATCCCTTCTACATGTTCGGCACCGTGAATCTCGGTAACTTCGGCAGGTGTAATTAAATTAATTTTGCCTTGTTTTTTTAATTCTTGCACTTTTTCAACTGAATCTAATGCGCCACGAAATTCGTTTCTTCGGTGAACTAAAGTCACACTTTTAGCAACATCGCTTAAAAAAATACTCCAATCTAAAGCAGAATCGCCGCCACCGCTTATAACAATATTTTTACCTCTGAATTGTTCCGGATTTTTCACGAAATACTCTACACCTTTGTCTTCGTAAAAACTCAACCCTTCAATAATAGGTTTACGTGGTTCAAAACTACCTAAACCACCGGCAATTGCAACAGCTTTGGCATGGTGTTTTGTTCCTTTGTTTGTAGTAACAATAAAAGTTCCGTCTTCTAACTTATCAATGCTTTCGGCAACTTCATTTAAGGTAAAACCAGGTTCAAACTGCTTAATTTGTTCCATTAAATTATCAATCAATTCGGAAGCACCAACCGATGGATAGCCTGGAATATCGAAAATTGGCTTTTTAGGATACAACTCTGTTAATTGTCCGCCGGGCTGTGGCAAACCGTCAATTATATGACAGCGTAACTTTAATAATCCAGCTTCAAACACAGCAAAAAGTCCTGTAGGTCCGGCGCCAATTATTAGTATATCTGTTTCAATCATAATAGTAAAATATTTGTATAAAAATAAAGCGTTTAAAACACAAAAACAGTGATAAATATCAGGTACTTATCACTATTTTATATTTTAAACCTATTTTATTATTCGCTAACGTTTTCTACCGTTTCAATTTCAGGTGCATATTTTTTTATTGTAGTTTCCACACCAGCCTTTAAGGTCATTTGATTGATTTTACACGATGTACAAGCACCTTCTAAACGAACTTTCACGTGTTTATCATCTTCAATAGAAATTAACGTAATATCGCCACCGTCTGAATTTAAAAACGGACGAATTTCGTCTAATGCTTTTTCTACGTTTTGTTTTATGGTTTCTGAACTCATAATTGTATAATTGTATCGAAACAATCGATGTTTATTTATTTTTTTACAGCAGAACAACCTGCCATTGTAGTAATTTTAACTGCTTCGGTTGGTGGTAATGATTCGTTACGTTTTACCACTTGTTCTACCGTATTGCGCGCAATGTTTACAAAAGCGTTAGCTACCAAGCTACCATCTTGCAACGCAGCCGGGCGACCGTAATCTCCTGCTTCGCGAATGCTTTGAACGATTGGCACTTCACCTAAAAACGGAACTTCTAAATCTGATGCCAAGTTTTTTGCTCCTTCTTGTCCAAAAATATAATATTTGTTTTCTGGTAATTCTTCCGGAGTAAAGTATGCCATGTTTTCAATGATTCCTAAAACAGGAACGTTGATGCTTTCTGCCATAAACATTGACACTCCTTTTTTAGCATCTGCCAAAGCAACAGCTTGCGGTGTACTAACAACCACTGCGCCCGTAATTGGCAACGATTGTAATAAAGACAGATGAATGTCGCCTGTGCCCGGTGGAAGATCTAACAATAAGAAATCTAATTCGCCCCAATCTGCATCAAAAATCATTTGGTTTAATGCTTTAGAAGCCATTGGTCCGCGCCAAATTACCGCTTGATCTGGACTTGTGAAAAAACCAATCGACAATAATTCTACACCATAACTAATAATAGGTTTCATTTTTGATTTTCCATCAACATCAACCGAAATAGGTTTCGATTTTTCCACATCGAACATAATAGGCATCGATGGTCCGTAAATATCGGCATCTAACACACCTACTTTAAAGCCCATAGTAGCTAAAGTAACTGCTAAATTTGCTGTAACAGTAGATTTACCTACACCGCCTTTACCAGACGATACTGCAATAATATTACTGATTCCCGGAATTGATTTTCCTTTTATTTCTGGTTTTTCCGGAGTTTCGACTTTAATATTTACTTTTACCTTTGCTTTTTCGTATATTTTTTCGTGAATGGTTTTCATGATATCCACTTCGGCACGTTTTTTAATATGTAAAGCCGGTGTGTGTAAAGTAACATCAACCACCACTTCATCGCCAAAAGTCATTACGTTTTGCACCGCACCGCTTTCAACCATATTTTTACCTTCGCCAGCAACCGAAATGGTTTCTAACGCTACCAATATCTCTTTTCTATCTAATTTCATTGAATGTGTCTTAAAATTAAGTTGGATAATATTCTGTTAGTAAACAACTTATATAGAATTATTTTAAATTGCAAAGATAATACGAAATTATCACAATGTAAAGTTAATCATTTGATAAATGCTGTATTTACCGCTTTCATAATTATTTTTTATACCAACAATAGTTAACCTTTATTTTATGAGGTTCATTCCTTAAAAAATTGTACTTTTATAAAAAGATAAAAATAAAATTATGGCACAGATAACATTTAAAGGCAACCCAATTAATACGGCAGGAAATTTACCTGAAATTGGCACAAAAGCTCCAAACTTTACTTTAACAGGTTCAGATTTAAGTGAGAAATCGTTAAACGACTATGCAGGAAAGAATGTAGTTTTAAATATTTTCCCGAGTGTTGACACAGGTGTTTGTGCGCAATCGGTACGCACATTTAACGAAAAAGTTTCGGCTGTAGATAATACGGTTGTTTTATGTATTTCTAAAGATTTACCGTTTGCATTGAACCGTTTTTGCGCGGCAGAAGGTTTACAGAATGTAGAAACATTATCGGATTTTAAAACCAGCGACTTCAACAATGCTTACGGCGTACAAATGACCGATGGTCCTTTAAATGGTTTGTTAAGCAGAGCCGTTGTGGTTATTAACCCAGAAGGGAATGTGGTTTATAACGAACAAGTTCCCGAAATTGGTCAGGAACCAGATTACAACCATGCAATTAATGCGTTGAAATAAAAATTGCTTTTTATAAATAATTTACTCCGTTAAAGTTTAAAACTCAAACGGAGTTTTTTTGTTATAAATAATAATAGTTTTTATTAAATTGCATAAAAACATAATATGCACACAGAAGCTGTCTTTGAAGACATCGCCACACATATAGAGCACGAACTTTCAAATGCTCAATCCTCTATAATCATTGCAGTAGCTTGGTTTACAAACAAGAATTTATTTAAAAATTGCCCGGACTTGAATAATTACAAAATATTTATAAACTAAATTATGGAAAATGAACTTTTAAACCTTCTAAATTGGGATGAAATATCAGATTCTGATGAAATAAATTTAAAATTCAAATGGAATACTAAAACCATTGAGATATTTAAAAATAAAATCAATTGGAATATTTTTTCTTCCACTAAATATATAAATGAAGAAATAATAAAAGAATATTCTGAATATATAAATTGGAATGGGCTATCAAGTAACAGGAATTTTAAATGGCCACTTTATTTAATAAGAAATTTTAAGGATAAAATCCGTTGGGAATTATTTTCTGAAAACTTTCAAATTAAAGATTCAGCTCAAATTGCATATATTTTAGAAGAATTTATAGACTATCTAGACTGGGATTTATTGTGCAAAAATAATAATTTAGACTTTTATTATATTTTTCATTATTATAATTCAGATAAACTTAAATTCTATAAAGATAAATTTAATTGGAAAATATTAAGTGAAAACATTGCGTTTAAATGGAATATAAATTTAATTGAGGAAAATAAAGATAGAATAAATTGGGACTCAATAATATTAAATCCGAGTGTATATAAAAATAAAGAAATACTAATGAAATACCATAATTTATTTGATTGGTCTGGTAATTATAAGAGATTTCAGCATACACACACTTATTATCCAGCTAATATATGCAAAATTCCAGATTTTTTTATGCCAATTGAAATACTTAAACTACATCATAAGGAATGGAAAGAGTCATTAACTTTTTATGAATGGGCAGAAAAAGAATATGGAGAATCTGAATGGTCAACTTACAGTGCGAACAATTGCCTTATTAGCATAGACATAATGAAAGAATTTGACGATTATCTCGACTATGGTTCAATTTTTCGTAATCAAAATTTTCATTGGACTGCTGAAAAATTGGATTTCTGTAAAAATAAACGTGGTTTCACAGATATATTCTCCTTTAATCAAAAAGGAAGAGAAGAAATTTTAAAATTATTTTCAAAAGCGATCTTTCAAAGATAATTAAGTAAAAATGAAATATATGAGAATTGCAGAAAAACTTACTATCAGACAGTGGAAAGAATTAGATAAAACACTTAATAACAAAGAAAATGTTTGTTGGGGATATGCTTTTCGCTTTTTAGATGAAAGAATCGAAACTCGTTATTTAAAGCCTATTGAAGCTATACTAAACATGGAGGATAATAAAGGAGAAGGTTTTGCTGTTGTTAACTTACAATGTTCATTGATTGAAACCATTGAAAGTTTTATAAATGGTTGGGTTTATAATGCAACAAAGACTGTAGATAAAAAAGGTAATACATGGTATTCTGAGGATAAGATTGCCCAATACAGAAAGGGTAAAGAATTAAAAAATATAGACATATTTGTATCATTCTTTGAGAACAGAGAACCATTTAAAATAATATTTGAAGAAAATAATTTGCAAGGAGATGATTTTTATTGGAATGTAAGATGTGGGCTTTTACATGAAACACAAACAAAAAATGGTTGGAAAATAAAAGTAAGTAATGAAGCCAATACAGTATCAATAACAAATGACAAAACAATTTACAGAGAAAGTTTTCATAGAGATATTAAAAAAGTAATTGAAAATTATAAATCGGCAATAGTTGAAGGAGAAAAATTTGACGGAATAGAAGGCAACAGATTAAGACAAAATTTTCGGGATAAGTTTAATCACATTTGTAACCAATCTTAAGGAAAATGAAAATAGCAATTTTAGGTTGGGGTTCTCTTATTTGGCAACCCAAAGAATTAAATTATAACAAAGAGTTTTATTGGAAAGATGATGGACCTTCCTTACCTATTGAATTTGCAAGAATTTCAAATAACGGTCGTTTAACGTTGGTTATTACACAAGATGACACCGAAGTACAAACCTTGTATACTTTATCTAATTACAAAACCATTGAAGAAGCAGTTCGTGATTTAGCGGTAAGAGAAGGTTCTAGCAGAAAAAGTATTGGTTTCTACGAAAAAGCAAAAAGAGAATTTTCAGACGTTAATTTTCTATTTAAAAACAAAATTATAGAATGGATTGACACAACAGATTTTGACGCTGTTATTTGGACTAATCTTAAAGAGAATTGGCAAACAAAAACCAATTATAAAGAAAGGATTGAATATCTAAAGAGTTTAAAGGGAGAAACAAAAACTTTAGCAGAAGAATATATCCGTAAAACACCAGAACAAATAAGAACAGAATACAGACTGAAAATTGAAGAGCAATTAAATTGGTTACCTATCCTAAAAATCAATTAACTCAACCTTTTATAGGTAGTATCCCAAAAATGCTCTTCAAAATCCTGAACGATATTGTCTTTAATAAAGCGAAACTCTGCCAAAGTTTAAAACTTTGGCAGAGTTAATTCATATAAACATTCTAAATCAAGGCTCCCAAAAATATTCCTTAAAATTCTGAACCGTATTATCTTTTACAGTAACACCTTCATTTTCTAACAACTGCTGCATTAAGTTTGTTCCTAGGAAATGATATTTACCTGTGAGCAAACCTTTGCGGTTTACTACTCTGTGTGCCGGAATATCTTCATGTATGCCAGAAGCATTCAACGCATAACCTACAATTCGGGCAGATTTTGGTGCGCCTATTTTTTTGGCAATGGCTCCGTAAGTAGTGATTTTTCCGTACGGAATTTGTTTTACCACTTCATAAACCCGCTGAAAGAAATCTTTTTCGATCATTTATAAAACAGTTTGCAAAAATTAATAACGGTAATGATTAAGGTTATGCATCCCAAAATTTTATTAATGTTTTTTAAGACAAAGTTATCTTGCAAAACCGCATTTTTAAACAGGTTTATATAAAACATAAATGCGAGAAAAGCTCCGATTAAAACACCAACTGTCAACAATATATTGCTTATGTAGTTAATGCTGTAAAAATTATTATTTACAGCCGTTATGGTGATAAAAACGTAATAGAATATTGGAAAAACATTTATTAAAGCCAATAAAATTCCTTGTGTAAAACGTTTTCTTTTCTGTACAATTTCTAATTCATTATCAGGATTTTGTTTAGGCTTTGCAACAAAAAAATAAATGGTGAGTATTAAAAAAACCGCAAAACCAATTTCGCGCAGTATGTTGGTAATAAAAATACTTTTATCGATAATTTTAGCAAAGAAAACCGCCAAATACGTTTGCAGTGCAATAATAATGAACGTGCCAAACATAAAACTATAGGCGTTCTTCATTCCTTCTTTTTTAGAAATTTTAACTACCGTGGCATTCAAAATACCAGGTAATAAAGTTCCCAACACAGAAGCAACAAGCCCTGTTAAAAAAGGAAGAAGATAATTCATTATTTAAGCTGAAATTTTATGTAAGTAATTGGTTTGTTCTGCTCTAAATACTGTGATTCGTAAAATGTTTGAATGGCAGTAACCACTTCTGGTGCGCCTTCGTTTTTGTAAACATTGTGGTTTGCATATAATACTTTATGTCCTGCACCATGAAGTAACCCCAAAGTATAACCGTGCATAAATTCGCTATCGGTTTTTAAGTTAATGATACCTTCTGGTTTTAAAATATTTTTATATCGAGCCAAAAACTCTTCGTTGGTTAAACGGTGTTTGGTGCGTTTGTATTTAATTTGCGGATCGGGAAACGTAATCCATATTTCATCTACTTCGCCAGGTGCAAAACAATTTTCAATCAGTTCGATCTGCGTACGTAAAAAAGCTACATTTGTTATGTTTTCTTCAATGGCTGTTTTTGCTCCGCGCCAAAAACGAGATCCTTTAATATCAACTCCAATAAAATTTATGTTTGGATAACGGCGTGCCAATTCAACCGAATATTCGCCTTTACCGCAGCCCAATTCTAAAACAATTGGATGATCGTTTTTAAAAACCTCTTTGTTCCAGTTGCCTTTTAATTCAAAAGCATTGTTGGTAACCTCATCTCTACCTGGCTGATACACATTTGAAAATGTTTCGTTTTCTCTGAAACGTTTCAATTTATTTTTACTTCCCACTTTTACTTAAATTTCAGCAAAAATACAATATTAATTTAGCTTTAAAAAAACAAAAAAAGTTGTTATTTTCTAACAGCTTTTTCTATGGTAAACGAAAATTCGGAGCCTACGCCTATTTTACTTTCAACGTAAATATGCTCGTTATGAGCTTCGATAATGTGTTTTACAATTGACAAACCTAAACCGGAACCACCAATATCACGCGATCTGCTGGTATCGGTTCTGTAAAAGCGTTCAAACAAACGCGCAATATGTTTTTTTTCGATTCCGAAACCGTTGTCGGTAATTCGTATCAGCAGTTTTTTATCGGTTAAACTTTCTATAGCCACTTCGGTAGTGCCATTTTCTTTACCGTATTTTATGGAATTATCAATCAGATTTAAAATTACCTGATTAATTTTTTCCCGATCGCCTTTCACAAAAACAGATCGGTAATGATCTTTATCAAACATTAGGGTAATGTCTTTTTTCTCGGCTTTCATTTCTAACAGATCAAAAACATTCTGAAAAAGAGTCATAATATCAAAAGTTTGAATATTTAACTTTAATTCATTGGTTTCTAACTTGGTAATCATATCCAAATCGCTCACAATTTCAATTAAACGTTCAATACCTTTGTCGGCTCGTTCTAGATATTTTTTCCGAATTGCTTTGTCTTTCACACCGTCTAACACCGTAGAAACATATCCTTGCACGGTAAAAAGCGGAGTTTTTAATTCGTGTGCCACATTGCCGATAAATTCTCTGCGATATTCTTCCTGAACTTTTAAAGACTCTATTTCTACTTTTTTATCGGTAGCAAACTTGTTTACTTCATACATTAAGGTTTGCATATCGGTTGTTATGGGTTGATTGCGCAATACCGATTCATCGAGAATAGTAACTTCTTTATATATTTTTTGAATTCTACGGTAAATAAATCGTTCTACACGGTATTGAAGCACAAAAAAGCAAAAAGAAAAAAACAGCAACGTAAATGTTACTGTAAACAATGTATTTATTTTAAAAAATAAATATTGCAAGCCTATTATTAACAATAAGCTAAACAAAGTAATTACTGCCGAAGATTTAACAGCAAATTTATAAGACTTACGGTATTTTATACCCATTAAACTTCTAATTTATAACCCACGCCTTTTATGGTTTTAAACAAATCGTCGCCAATTTTTTCACGCAGTTTTCTTATGTGTACATCAATTGTACGTCCGCCAACAATTACTTCATTCCCCCAAACTTTGTCTAATATTTCTTCGCGTTTAAAAACTTTTCCGGGTTTTGATGCTAGTAAATAAAACAGTTCAAATTCTTTGCGCGGTAAAATAATTTCGGTTTTATCTTTAATGATTTTATATTCTTCGCGGTTAATTTCTATATCGCCAATTTTTAAAATATCTTCTGCCGACACATCTTCTTTAACTCTGCGCAATAATGCTTTTACCTTGCTAACCAGTAATTTTGGTTTAATGGGTTTTGTTATGTAATCGTCGGCACCTACATCAAATCCTGCAACTTGCGAATAATCTTCACCACGAGCGGTTAAGAAAGTAATAATGGTACTATTTAATTCGGGCATTTTTCGCATGTGCTCGCAGGTTTCAATACCATCCATTTCGGGCATCATTACGTCAAGAATAACTAGGTTAGGATTTTCTTTTTTTGCAACAGTTAATGCTTCTTTACCGTTTTTTGCTGTAAAAACCTGATAATTTTCTGCTTCAAGATTAAATCCTACAATCTCTAAAATATCGGCATCGTCATCAACCAATAAGATTTTAATGTCTTTATTTTTCATTTGTTTGTGTGTTGTTTCGCTTGTAAAATTAAAGATAATTAAAAAACAAACAACGGCTTAACAATTATTTAATGTGGTAACATTTTATTTACAAAAAACAAACAGTTTAATAAACACGCTGTAACCTTACAATAACTTTTAGGTAATTACTTTGCAACGAAAATTTATAATATAAAATTAAATGAAATTAAATTTTTTGGCAGCAACGTTATTATTTGGAGTGGCTACTTATGCGCAGGATACTAAAACGATTAAAGGCCACATTTACGATACAGCTAACAACAACCAACCTTTAGCGTATGCAACAATTATGTTACAAAATACCGATATTGGTGCAGAAACCGATGAAAACGGGTATTTTGAAATTGAATGCGCTCAAGGTTCGTATGTTATAGAAGCATCGTACCTTGGGTATCAAACTTATGTTTTACCTTACCAAACAGAAAACTCTAACAACATTAGCATTAACCTTACACCCGAAGAAGCAAATTTAGATGAGATACTTATTACGGTTAACAACAGAAAATCGTCGGAAACTGCCTTATTAAGCGAACAACGTAAATCGTTAGAAATAAAACAACAAATTGGCGCACAAGAACTTTCACGTAAAGGCGTAAGCGATGTAGCAGCGGCAGTTGCCAAAACAGCAGGAATATCTAAACAAGAAGGCAGCAACAATGTATATGTTCGCGGTTTGGGCGACAGATACAATTCTACCACTTTAAACGGATTACCAGTTCCATCGACCGATCCGGAAAAAAAGAACATTAATTTAGAATTATTTTCTACTGATATCGTGGAATATATTTCGATAGACAAAACCTTTAATTCAAGAAACACCGGAGATTTTGGTGGCGGTAACGTAGATATTGTATCTAAAGATTTTAAAGACAGCAGTTTGTTCGAAATTGAACTAGGCGGAAAAACAAACACCAACGCATTAAGTAAAGGCAGCGATTTTATGCTTCCGCAAGGACCTAGTAAAATGGGTTATGCATCGTACGGAAAACCTAACAATGCTTTAAACAATTTCAATTTTCAAAACAGCTTGCAACCACAAAGCGCTGGACCAATTGGTGGAAACTTTGGTTTAAAAGCTGGAAAATCATTCTTTATTGGCGAAACCGGAAAATTAAATGTATTTGCAACCGCAAGTTTTGATAACGGTTTTTCTTTTAGAGAAGGGTTAAATCAAACAGTAAATGCTCAAGGAGCTAAATTAAAATCTTTTCATCAGGAAAAATCTTCGTACACTACCAACACAACAGGTATGTTTAATGCCAACTACCATGTAAACGATAATCACCGATTGGCTTATAACTTTTTGTACATCAACTCATCAGATTTATCAAGAGATCTTTACAATGGTAGCGACCGCGATTTTGAAGGCGAACACGATTCTTTATTGGTTCAACGTGGTACATTTACTCAAAACACTGTTTTAATCAATCAGTTGTTGGGTAGTCATAACTTAAACGAAAAATTAGGTTTTGACTGGGCGGTATCGTACAACACCATTGAAAGCGATATGCCAGACAGAACTCAAAACAAATTATTCTATTGGAACGATACCAACACACACACTTTAGCACAACGTACCATTACCGATAATCATCGTTATTTTCAAAACTTAACAGAAAACGAAATTGCAGCTAACCTTGCCTTAAACTATAAATTAGGAACTAATGAAAACGGAACCGAAAAAGGGAAAGTAACAATTGGTTACAATGGCAGAGTTAAAAAAAGAGATTTTGAGGCGATACAATACAATTTTAGAATTTCGGGCACAGGATTGCTAAACACGGTAAACCCTAACAATCTGGATACGTTTTTCAATCAGCAAAATTACAATGACGGCTTATTTGGCATAGAAGCTTTTGCAGGCGATACACCACAAACTTATAACGGTGAACAAAACATACACGCTGGTTTTGCCAATTTAGAATACCGTTTATCCGATAAATTCAGTGCAGTGATTGGTTTACGTTACGAAAAAATTGACCAATTGGTTAAATGGAGAACACAGTTAGATGCCGAACAAAAAGAAAACGAATTTAAACGCAACGAATTCCTTCCTAATTTATCGTTGAAATACGAATTAAGTACTATTCAGAATTTACGTTTAGCAGCAAGTAAAACCTACACCTTGCCACAGTTTAAAGAACGTGCACGATTTATTTACGAAGACGTAACCGAAATTAAAGTAGGTAACCCGTATTTATATCCGTCACAAAATTACAACTTAGATTTAAAATGGGAGATTTTTCCAATGAACGATGAGCTTATTTCGGTAGCGGCATTTGGTAAATACATTCAAGACCCTATCAACGAAATCACCATGGCATCGTCAACCAACGATATTACCTGGGTAAATATTGGCGACAAAGGATATGTGTACGGAGCCGAATTCGAAATTAAGAAAAGACTTTTTGATTTTGGCGGAACCAACACCAACAACCTTTTCGGAGGATTAAATGTATCTTACATGAAAACCAACCAAGAAATTGATGCAGAAAAAATTAGACGCGAAACCAACGGAACCATTAATACCAACTTTGAAGATACCGAATCGTCTTTCACAGGAGCTTCCGATTTGTTATTAAACGCAGATGTATCGTATGTTACAGAATGGAACGAAGGCAAAGGAATGACTGCAACACTTGCGTACACCCATTATTCTGATCGTTTATATGCTTTAGGTTCACAAAAAGGAAATTTAATTGATAAAGGCATGGGAAGTTTAGATTTTATATTAAAAACAAAAATCCACAAAAACTTTGCACTAGATTTTGCAGCACGCAATATTTTAAACCCAGAATTCCGCAGAATACAAGACAATGCGTCTGGTGTAGTTGATGCTGTTACTTATAAGCGTGGTGCATTTTTTAGTCTTGGTGCAAAATACACGTTTTAACAACCTTTTCATTACATACGCTTAACACACATTAATATATTAATAATCAACTTTGTATCAAACAAAAAACTAATTATAAAGAAAATGAAAAAGCCAATTTCAAAACTATTCAGCTTAGCATTCTTATCATTAACATTAGCGGCAACAACAGTTTCTTGTTCTAGCGACGATTCAACGCCTGTTGTAGAACAACCAACTTCAGATTTTAAAGTAGATCGCAACGCATTAACAGGCGAAATTAAAAACGGACACGTAATTTTAACCGACGGAACTTATAAATTAACCGGAAAACTAATCGTAGGCAACGGTGCAAAACTAACCATTAAAGCAGGTGTTAAAATTGAAGCTACTGCATTAGGGTCAGGGCAGTTTGACGCGGTAAGATACATTGCTGTTTCACAAGGCGGACAACTTTTTGTTGAAGGAACATCGTCTAACCCAGTAATCATGACAGCCGAAACACAAAAACCAGGTTCGTGGGGCGGATTGGTACTTTGTGGAAAAGCACCTATTAACAAAGGAACAACAGCAACTGCCGAAGTGTCAGAATTAACCTATGGTGGATCAGACGCTAACGATAATTCAGGTTCAATTAAATATTTAAGAATTGAATATTCTGGGTATTCTTACAACGCAGATAAAGAATTTAACGGTTTATCGCTGTTCGGTGTTGGTAAAGGAACAACGATTGATTATGTACAGGTTCACGAAGGATCAGACGACGGTTTTGAGTGGTTTGGTGGTACAGTAGATGCCAAACATTTAGTAGTAACCAATGCAGCTGCAGAAGTAGGTGATGATTTATTTGACTGGACAGAAGGTTGGGTAGGAAACGGCGAAAACTGGTACGGAAAAAGAACTAACGGCGGTAACCGTGGTATTGAAGCAGACAATAATTCAAACAACGAAGCTGCTACACCAATTTCAAATCCAACACTTAAAAACATTACTTTAATAGGCAACAACGGTGGTGGCGAAAATCATGCATTAAAATTAAGAGTTGGAACCAAAGGATCTTTTGACAATTTAGTTTTAAGCAACTGGGGAACTGGTTTTGATGTACAGGCAGCACCAGATTTATCGGCAGGCTATGTAGGCACAGCTTTAAAAGCAACCAATGTAAAGTTTGATAACGTAACCACACAAGCAAATGCAGCTGCTACAGGCATTTTTACAGAAAATGCAAATGCAACAGGCGCAGGCAACGGAACCGCTACGCCAACTTGGGCAGCAGGCTGGACAGTAGGTTTATAATAAATTTCAAAATAATAAGTATTAAAGTTTAAGTCAGTTTGGCATAAAAAAATCAATGCAATGTTTGTACCGAGCGAAGTCCAGGTATCTTAAATAAACAATTGCAGTTTTAAAATGACAAACCAACCTAAACAAAACATTGAATTAGTTAAAATATTCCTAAATAACCTCAATTTTTAATTGGGGTTATTTTTTGGTATTTTATTTGATATTTATTTTGTATATTTACTTATTCAATTTAAAAATATGAAAGAAAAATACCTATATATATTCTTACTGTTACTAATAACAAGCTTTTCTGTGCAGGCACAAACAGCGAAGAACAGTGGAATAGCAGACCAAGTAAAAACCGAAAACACGTTAGACAAGGTTCAAATTTATCCGAACCCTGTTACCAGCGGAAAAATCTACATTAATGCAGAAACAAGTTCTACAAAATATGTGGAAATGTACGACATGTTGGGCAAACGAATTTTTACTACCGAAATGAACGGATACCAAAAAGAATTAAACGTTAGCAATTTAAAAGCGGGGGTTTATATTTTAAAACTATCTGAAAAAAACAACAACATTACACGTAAAATCGTAATAAAATAACAACAACGCCCGCATTTTATGTGGGCTTTTTTAATACAACAATTTAATAACATACACATTTTTACGGTTTAAAAAATTACTGTAACTTTGTAACATAAATTAAAACAATTAGATATGAAAAAAATTTACACTTTAATTACAATTATTGCAGCTTCTTTTGCAGCGAATGCGCAAACCAACTTAATTCCTAATCATTCTTTTGAAGATTGGACAGCTGGAGTACCTGATGATTGGACTGTTTCAATTCCCGCAAATGGTGGAACTGTAGAAGAAGAAACTACAGATTTTCAAGAGGGAACAAAATCAGCCAAAATTACTGCTCCTGCAGGAACAGGAAACGTACAATTAAAACTTTCTGACTTTGCTGTAGAGGAAGGAGAAGAGTATACTTTTACTTATTGGTATAAGGATGAATCTACAGATGCTAGATTTAGACATTGGGGAATTTGGAGAGATAACACAAACAATGCAGAAGTTGGTGCATCAACAGACTTAAAGCCAACTGGCTACATGCCAGACACATCAGGTTGGGAACAAGTAGCTATGCTTGTAACAGCACCTGTAGGGGCTACACATTTTAGACTAGATTTTAGAACTTATAAAGAAACTGGTGATTCTGGAATCATTTACTTAGATAATGTTTCATTTAAAAAAGGTGATCATCTTTCAATCAAAGGAAACAACATCGAAGGTTTAAACATTTTTCCTAACCCGGCAAACGATGTTTTAAACATTACGTCTAACAGTACTGCTGATAAAAACGTACAGTTATTTGATTTAACAGGTAAAAAGGTATTAGATGTTACCACTGTTTCTCAAGTAAGCGTTTCTACATTAAAAGCAGGTATTTATGTAGCAAAAATTAACGAAGCTGGTAAAACGGCTACACGTAAAGTAGTTATTAAATAATTTACTCAAAATACAACTTAAAAGCATCTCCTAACCGAGATGCTTTTTTTATTCGTAATTTTGTACTTTAAAACAACAATCGTGTTTACACCAGAAGGCATCATTTCCATACATACCACAAAAGAATTTCATAAAACAGCTATGAAAGTTTTCCGCTTTCAGTTTCAGCATAACCAAGTGTATCAAAAATACTGCTTGCTGTTAAAGAAAAGTCCGGAAAACGTAAAACATCTGACCGAAATTCCTTTTTTACCTATCGAATTTTTTAAATCGAAAGATATATTAAGTTCGATAGATCCAATACAAACAACTTTTACAAGCAGCGGAACTACCGGAATGATTACATCGAAACACCACGTAACCGATTTAAATTTTTACGAAGCAAGTTTTCGCAGTGCGTTTTCAAAATTTTACGGAAACATTGAAGACTATGCCGTTTTAGCATTGCTTCCCTCCTATCTTGAACGCGAAGGATCGTCGTTAATCTATATGGCAAAAGATTTTATAGAAGGATCTAACCATCCCGATTCTGGCTTTTATCTGAATAATTATAACGAACTCGCAAAGAAAATAGTCGAATTAGATAACAGCGGGCAAAATGTGTTGTTAATGGGCGTTACATACGCGCTTTTAGATTTAATTGAACTGCAAAAATTCCACCTTAAAAACACTATTATTATGGAAACCGGCGGTATGAAAGGCAAGCGCAAAGAACTAATTCGTGAAGAACTGCATGGTATTTTAACAGATGGTTTTGGTGTAGAGAAAATTCATTCGGAATACGGAATGACCGAGTTGCTTTCGCAGGCTTATTCATTAGGCGACGGTATTTTTGAATGTCCGCCTTGGATGGATATTTTAATTCGCGACACCGAAGATCCATTAACGATTATTGAAGAAGGTAAAACAGGCGGCATCAACATTATTGACCTTGCAAATATTAATTCGTGTTCGTTTATTGCTACACAAGATTTAGGTAAAAAACACCCTAATTTTTCGTTTGAAGTATTAGGCCGTTTTGATAATTCTGATATTCGTGGTTGTAATTTAATGGTTTATTAGTCTGTATAAAATCAAAGACTTATTTCTTAATTATAAGATTTCTCCTTCGTCGAAATGACAAAAATTCATTTTAAAATAAAAAACCCTCAGCTTTCACTGAAGGTTTTATTGTTATTTTACGTTTAAAATAAAATAGTTTTTCTTGCCTTTTTGTAGCAACACAAACTGATTGTTTATTAAATCGTTTGTTGATAAACTAAAGCCTTCCTGTACTTTTTCTCGGTTTACAGAGATCGAGTTTTCGTTTAAAGCTCTTCTTGCTTCCCCGTTTGATTTTAAAAAACCCGATTTAGCATTCAAAACATCTACAATATCAATTCCGTTTTTCAATTCATCCATAGCAATTTCAGCTTGCGGAACACCGTCAAAAACATCTAAAAATGTTTTGGCATCTAAAGCTTTTAAATCTTCTGCTGATGCATTACCAAACAAAATGTTCGATGCTTTTACTGCGTTTTCAAAATCTTCACGCGAATGAACCATTACGGTTACTTCTTCTGCCAAACGTTTTTGTAACGGACGTAAATGTGGCGCTTCGTTATGTTCTGCTATTATTTTCTCGATTTCTTCTTTTGATAAAAAAGTAAAAATCTTTATGTATTTTTCTGCATCTGCATCAGATGTGTTCAACCAAAATTGGTAAAATTTGTAAACAGATGTTTTATCGGCTGTTAACCATACATTACCACCTTCCGATTTTCCGAATTTAGAACCGTCGGCTTTTGTAATTAACGGACAAGTCATTGCATATGCTTTTGCACGCTCTTCGTTATCTACATTCATACGGCGCACCAACTCGGTTCCAGTAGTAATATTTCCCCACTGATCGCTTCCGCCCATTTGCAACAAACAGTTGTATTCTTTGTTTAAGTGGTAAAAATCGTACCCTTGAATTAACTGGTAGGTAAATTCCGTAAAACTCATTCCAGCACCATCACCTTCAAAGCGTTTTTTTACTGAATCTTTTGCCATCATGTAATTTACGGTAATACGTTTTCCTACATCACGGGCAAATGCAATGAACGAAAAATCTTTCATCCAATCGTAGTTATTTACTAAAACTGGTGCATTTTCGTCATTGGCATCAAAATCTAAAAAACGAGACAGCAAAGCTTTTATTCCGTTTACGTTTTTAGTAAGCGTGGCTTCATCTAATAAATTTCTTTCATCTGATTTTCCTGACGGATCACCAATCATTCCGGTTGCTCCTCCTACTAATGCAATAGGTTTGTGTCCAAAATTTCTTAAATGTTTTAATAAAATAATAGGCACTAAACTACCTATGTGTAATGAATCAGATGTTGGATCGAAACCTATATATGTGGTAGTAGATTCTTTTGTTAATTGTTCTTCTGTTCCGGGCATCATGTCGTGAACAAGCCCGCGCCAGCGTAATTCTTCTACTAAATTTTTCATCTTTAAAATATTTTATGCAAATATAGTATTTTCAAAAATAAAGAAAGCCACAAAAAAATGTGACTTTCCTAAAATTATTATTCTCTGCGACGCGAAAAAGGAACGTCTTTTATATTAACTATCGGATTAAATTTTTCTTCGGTTGAATCAGGTTTGGTAGCCCTAACTTCTTCTAACTTTTTCTGAATGCGTTTTTGAACCGAATCGTAAATTACCGCATACGTATCGGGATCTAACTGATAAACTTTTTTTGCTTTTACAAACTTTAAACTGTCTAAACCGTGTTTTTTTAAAATCTGCTTATAATCTGCAACATACTGAATGGTATCGCGTCTGTTTGCGGTATTGCGTGCGCTTGACGATACGGTTAAATCATACAAAACATCGACCATTTTTTCTTGCGAAACATCGGCTTTTTGTGTTTTTGAACAACCTACCAGAATGATTAAAAAAAATGCTGGAATTATTTTTTTCATACTTTTATTTATGTGTATTTAAACTTCTTTTACGCGTTTTCGTCAGTTCGAATTTGTCGAGAACTTTACTTCTCGATACACTCCACTTTGTTGCGCTACTCGAAGTGACGAATTATTATCTATTAAATAACAATCGTTGTCCAAAACGTTCTTCACTGATAACGCCGTTTTCCATAACAAGCTTTCCATTTAAAACAGTCGATTGTACTTTCGTAGTAAAATCAACGCCTTCTAACGGCGACCAACCGCATTTTGCCAATACGTTTTCTTTAGTAACCGTCCATTTTTCGCTGTTTAAATCAACTAAAGCTAAATCGGCAAAGAAACCTTCTTTTACAAAACCGCGTTTTTCTATTTTGAACAAAATTGCCGGATTGTGCATCATTTTTTGAACGACTTTCTCTAACGACATTTTTCCTGCTTTTGCAAATTCTAACATGGTAATCAATGAATGCTGCACCAACGGCCCGCCAGATGGAGCCTGTAAATATTGTTGGGATTTTTCTTCCAGCGTATGTGGCGCGTGATCGGTTGCAATAACATCAATTCGATCATCTAACAAAGCTTCCCATATTTTTTCTCGATCAGTTGCCGATTTTACTGCCGGATTCCACTTAATGAAATTTCCTTTAGTTTTATAATCTTCGTCAGAAAAATACAAATGATGCACGCAAACTTCGGCAGTAATCATTTTTTCGTCTAACGGAATATCGTTTCTAAACAATTCGGTTTCAACACCTGTACTTATGTGAAAAACATGTAAACGTGCGCCTGTTTTCTTCGCTAATTCAATTGCTTTTGATGAGGATTTATAACACGCTTCGGCACTGCGAATTACTGGATGTTGCGTTACCGGAATATCGTCACCAAACTGTTCTTTTGCTTTTGCAAGATTTTCACGAATGGTTTGTTCGTCTTCGCAATGAACGGCAATCAGCATTTTTGTTGACGAGAATATCTTCTCTAGAACTTCTTCGTTATCAACCAACATATTTCCTGTTGATGATCCTAAAAACAACTTAATTCCGGCTACATTTCGCGGATTTGTCTTTAAAACTTCATCTAAATTATCGTTGGTTCCGCCCATCATAAACGAATAATTCGCGTAAGATGTATTGGCAGCTATTTGATATTTATCTTCTAAAATTTCTTGTGTAACAGCATTTGGCACCGTGTTTGGCTGTTCAATGAACGATGTAACTCCGCCTGCAATTGCTGCTTTAGATTCTGTTGCAATGTTGCCTTTATGTGTTAAACCTGGCTCGCGAAAATGCACCTGATCGTCAATCACACCCGGAAAAATGTGCAATCCCGACGCATCGATCACTTTATCGGCGGCAACCGTAATTTGTGTATCTATTTTAGAAATGATTTCGTTTTCGATAAAAATATCGGCTTTAAAAACTTTTCCTTCGTTAACTATGGTTCCGTTTTTAATTAAAAGAGTACTCATTTATAATTTATTAAATAGTTTTTTAAATCGTAATTGTAAAACACCAAAAACGGCTTCTTTAATAATACTGCCCGACATTTTTGATTTCCCTTTGGTTCGATCGGTAAAAATAATGGGTACTTCTACCAGCTTAAAGTTACGTGAAAATGCACGATATTTCATTTCGATCTGAAAAGCGTACCCAACAAATTTAATCTTATCTAAATTAATCTGCTCTAAAACCGAACGATGATAACAAATAAAACCTGCCGTGGTATCCATAATGTGCATTCCGGTGATAAATCGTACGTAAACCGATGCAAAATACGACAACAACACACGACTTAAAGGCCAGTTTACCACATTTACGCCTTTTACGTAGCGCGAACCTATAGAAACATTGCCTTCGTTTTTACAGGCTTGCAACAGCTTTGGCAAATCGGTTGGATTGTGTGAAAAATCGGCATCCATTTCAAAAATATATTCGTAATTGTGTTTTAACGCCCACTTAAATCCTGCAACGTATGCGGTGCCTAAACCGTTTTTCTTTAAACGTTTTTTTAAGAAAATTCTGTCAGGAAATTCTTCTGCTACCTGCAGTACTTTTTCCGAAGTTCCATCTGGCGAATTATCATCTACCACCAAAACATCAAAGGGTATTTGCAAAAGCATTACCGCGCGTAAAATATCTTCGATATTTTCAATCTCGTTAAAAGTGGGTATTACAACTATATTTTGTTTCATAAAAAAATATTGCCCAAATGTACCTTTTTTTAAATGTAGTTTTCTTAATAAAATTAAAAGGTTTTATTCCGCATAAAATTAGTATTTTTACATCGTTTATGGAAATAGATTTTTTAGATAGAAACAATTTTTCGCTTGATTGGGCAACGGTTTTGTTTGTAATAACCTTTGCCACCATTGTTATTACCCGAATTACGTTCCCAAACCGTTTTGAAGATTTTGTAAAACTGGCTTTTTCTAACAAATATCTTTCTACCTATCGCGACAGCAACAACATGAAAAGCAGCTTTACCATAAGCATGTTTTTTGTGCAAATGATTTCTTTAAGTCTTTTTGTTCATTATATAATTAGTCTTACAGGTTTTTCAAGCTTAAACAGTTTTACAACTTACGCCCGTATTTTAAGCGTTTTAATGTTTTTTGTATTGGTAAAATATTTTGTAGAAAAAATAATTGCGGTGTGTTTTAACATGGAAGAATTTGCAGAACAGTACAATTTGGTAAAGGTAAGTTACCGATCTTATTTAGGATTACTGCTACTGCCCGTTGTTGCTATTTTATTTTACAACCGCTTTTCTTTTGATTATTTCATATGGATTGTATTCAGCGTTTTTGCACTTTTTAATATTATTTTATTTATTCTGCTTTTAAAAAATTATCAAAAATTATTTAGCAACTTTTTGTTTTATTTTATTTTGTATCTTTGCACCTTTGAAATAGCACCCTACGTAATATTATACCACTGGTTTGTTATTTCTAAGACCTAAAGCACAAATGCCATGAAAGTGAAATCAATTTTGGTGTCGCAACCGGAACCTAAAGTAGAGAATTCTCCGTATTTCGACATACAGCAGAAATACAAAGTAAAAATTGACTTTAGACCTTTCATTCACGTTGAAGGTGTAAACGCCAAAGAAATACGCCAACAAAAAATAGATTTGAACAATTTTGGTTCAATCATACTTACAAGCAAAAACTCTGTAGATCATTATTTCAGGGTTGCAGAAGAAATGCGCTTTAAAGTACCCGAAACCATGAAGTATTTTTGTCAGTCTGAAGCTATTGCTTACTACCTGCAAAAATATGTAGTGTACCGCAAACGTAAAATTTATGTGGGGCAGAAAGATTTCGCCGATTTATCTCCATTAATCAAAAAGTTTAAAGACGATAAATTTTTATTGCCGGCATCGGACAAATTAAACGACGATGTACCACAAACTTTGAATGGATTAGGTGTAAATTGGACACAAGGAATATTTTTTAGAACTGCAATGAGCGATTTATCTGATTTAGCAGATGTAAAATACGACGTTTTATGTTTTTTTAGTCCTACAGGAATTAATTCCTTGTTTAAAAACTTCCCTGATTTTGTTCAAGAAAACACAAGAATTGGCGTTTTTGGAACTACAACTAAAAAAGAAGCCGAACAATTTGGTTTGCGCGTAGACATTATGGCACCAACGCCCGAAGCACCGTCTATGACCATGGCAATTGATCAATACCTTGCAAAAGTTAATAAATAATATACAAAGCCTCTTCGTTTGAAGGGGCTTTTCTAATTTAGAATCAGTTTAAGTTTTCAACTTTCTTATTTTCGTAATTTTGCAATCTAAAAACTAACAATATAATGATTGATTTTATATATCAGGATTCTTTTCCTGTTCAAAAAGATGATACACAGTATCGTAAAATTTCTTCAGATTACGTAAAAATTGAAAAATTAGGCGACCGCGAAATTTTAACGGTAGATCCAAAAGGTTTAGAGTTGTTAGCTGAAACAGCAATGACCGATGTTTCTTTTATGTTACGCACATCGCACCTTGAAAAATTAAAAGCAATTTTAGACGACCCCGAAGCTACAGATAACGATCGTTTTGTAGCTTACAACTTATTGCAAAACGCAGTCGTTGCTGTTAATGGAGAATTACCTTCTTGTCAAGATACAGGAACAGCGATTGTAATGGGTAAAAAAGGTGAGAATGTTTACACAGGTATAGATGATGCCGAAGCGTTATCGAAAGGAATATTCAATACCTATATCAATAAAAATTTACGTTATTCTCAGATCGTTCCTATTTCAATGTTCGAAGAGAAAAACTCGGGTTCAAACTTACCGGCACAAATCGACATCTATTCTAAAAAAGGAAATTCTTACGAGTTTTTATTTTTAGCAAAAGGCGGTGGGTCTGCAAACAAAACGTTTTTATACCAACAAACCAAATCGTTATTAAACGAAAAATCATTAGAAACATTCATTAAAGCTAAAATCATGGATTTAGGAACGGCAGCCTGCCCACCTTATCACTTGGCTTTAGTAATTGGAGGAACTTCGGCAGAAGCTACATTGGCAACCGTTAAAAAAGCATCGGCTGGATATTACGACAATTTACCTACTACAGGAAACATGGCGGGTCAGGCATTTCGTGATTTAGCTTGGGAAGAACGCGTAAAACAAATTTGTCAAGAATCTGGTGTTGGTGCGCAATTTGGTGGTAAATATTTGGTACACGATGTTCGTGTTATTCGTTTACCTCGTCACGCAGCATCTTGTCCGGTTGGTTTAGGTGTTTCTTGTTCTGCCGATAGAAATATCAAAGGAAAAATTACTGCCGATGGTATTTTTGTAGAACAATTAGAAACGAATCCTGCGCGTTTATTGCCAGAAACAGCTCCGCATTTAGAAGCTCCGGTTGAAATTAATTTAGATCAGCCCATGACTGATATTTTAGCTGAATTAACAAAACATCCAATCAAAACTCGTTTAATGTTGAACGGAACCGTTATTGTTGCCCGCGATATTGCGCATGCTAAAATTAAAGAGATGTTGGATAACGGTCAAGAAATGCCTGAATATTTTAAAAACCACCCAGTTTATTATGCAGGTCCTGCTAAAACGCCAGACGGAATGGCTTCGGGATCTTTCGGACCAACAACCGCAGGACGTATGGACAGTTATGTAGATCAATTTCAAGCAGCGGGTGGTTCTATGATTATGTTAGCAAAAGGAAACCGTTCACAACAAGTTACAGATGCTTGTGCAAAACACGGAGGATTTTATTTAGGATCAATCGGTGGACCGGCAGCTATCTTGGCTCAAGATAATATTTTGAGTGTTGAAGTAGTTGATTTCCCTGAATTGGGAATGGAAGCCGTTCGTAAAATTACGGTTAAAAATTTCCCTGCCTTCATTATTACAGACGACAAAGGAAACGATTTCTTTCAGAATTTATAAAAACTAATAACTGTTAGTTAATAGCTTCAAGCGCTATAAGGTGTAAAAACTTTATAGCGTTTTTTTTATCTATGTGAATACAATTCTCATACGTTTTGTCACCCTGAACCTGTTTCAGGGTCACATAAAACAAATCAATAGAAGTAT
The DNA here is from genome assembly GCA_040391585.1 of Paenimyroides ummariense. Lineage (GTDB taxonomy): Bacteria > Bacteroidota > Bacteroidia > Flavobacteriales > Flavobacteriaceae > Flavobacterium > Flavobacterium ummariense_A. The sequence continues at coordinate 39,527 of JBEBXO010000016.1, forward strand.
TTTTATTTTTACTATTTGTAAAATATCTTTTACATTATATAAAATTTTTATTACATTTGATTCAGTCAATTTTTAATACTATCTATTATGAAAAGCATTTATCTATTCCCAAACAAATTAAAAATTCCTGCTTTAATTTTATTTTTAACATCTTTTGTTTTAATAATATTGCTAATGACAAATACATTTGAATTAATAATCAACACAAAAGTATTTGCAATTTCAAACGATTACATCCTTGAAGGCGAAAATCTAGATAAACATTCAGTTATTATCATTGACAATATATATAATGAAATTCTTGATATTCTTTTCTTTATCTCTGGATTAGTGCTTATATTCTCTAAAGAAAAAGTAGAAGATGAAATGATTGCATTCATACGCTATAAATCTTTAACTTATACAACATATTCAGTATTTCTTTTACTTATATTAAGTGAAATTTTTATTTACGGCGCATCTTTCATAACAGTAATACTTTCATATTTTTATGGATTTATTATCCTTCTTAACATCTTCTACTACACCAAATTATTCATCTATAAAAAACAGTTCAGTTATGAAAACGAAGATTAAAGTATTCCGCGCCATTCATAACATCACACAGGCAGAATTGGCAGAAAAATTAGGCGTTACGCGACAAACCATTAATGCCATTGAAGCTGGAAAATACGCTCCCTCGGTAGAACTGGCTTTGCGTATGTCTAAAATGTTCAATGTAACTGTAAACGAAATTTTTCAGTTAGACGACGAATAATTTTATTATCTTTAATTAAATCAACAAATGCTATATGAGAATAATATTAAAGATTTTTAAGTGGTTATTAATTGTTTTTATTTCAATCATCACCTTGATGTATCTTTTCGGTTATGGTTATTTAATTCGTGCGGTTCGTGTAACGTATTTAACCGGACATAAAACGGCTTTTTTAGAAGACTACAGTTATTTTAATAATCGAGAAATTAAAAAAGGAACGGCGCAACCTTGGAACATTTCAAAAAATTATAATAAAGTTCCGGCTACCGAAAAGTTGAATCAAACGCATAAAGACCTGCAAACAACATCGTTCTTAATTATTAAAAACGACAGTATTTGGCATGAACGTTATTTTGATATTGGCAAAGAAGATAGTAAAACCAACTCGTTTTCTATGGCAAAAAGTATTGTTACATCGGCATTAGGCAAAGCAATCGATTTAGGAATGATTCCGAGTTTGGATGCTAAAGTCATTGATTATTTACCTGAATTAACGGGTGAATTTGCTAAAGAAGTTACCGTTGGCGATTTGGCAAGTATGGCATCCGGGCAAAAATGGGACGAAAATTATTACGGACCAACATCTGTCACCACACAAGCTTATTTTAAAACTGATTTACGTTCGCTGATGTTAAGTTTGCCTATTGATAAAAAACCTGGACAGCAATTTAGTTACCAAAGCGGCGACACCCAATTATTGGCAATGGTTTTAGAAAAAGCAACAAAACTGACATTGGCTGATTTTGTTTCGAAATATTTTTGGCAACCCATGGGTATGGAACATGATGCAACTTGGCAAATAGATCATGAAGGAGATGGTATCGAAAAAGCCTATTGCTGTATTGCCAGTAATGCTCGTGATTTTGCGAAATTTGGTAAACTGTATATGCAGCACGGAAAATGGAATGGTGAACAACTGCTTTCTATGGGATTTGTTTTTGAATCGATAAACCCGCGTTTTAAAGAAAGTCCGCAATATGGTTACGGTTGGTGGTTAAGCAACTACAAAAACAAGCACATTTACTACATGCGCGGTCATTTGGGGCAGTTTACCATTGTAATTCCCGAAGACGAATTAATTATTGTACGTTTGGGGCATATCAAAGGTTTACAAACCACAACCGATCCGCACAGCAACGACTTGTATATTTATATTGATGAAACGTATAATATGTTAAGCAAACAGTTATGATTGATAAAATAGTTTTACCAAATATTCTTTTTTTGGATATTGAAACCGTGCCGCAAGTCGAATTTTTTAGCGATCTAGCTGAAGAAACGCAAAAATTGTATGCCGACAAAACACAATACCAGCGAAAAGACGATTTAACAGCCGAAGAATTTTACGAACGTGCAGGAATTTGGGCAGAATTTGGAAAAATCATCTGTATTTCGGTTGGATATTTTACCATAAAAAATGCCGAACGACAGTTTAGAACTAAATCGATCATTGGCGACGAAAAAGAATTGTTAGAAGAATTCAATGAATTGATAAAAGCGCATTTTTCAAACCCTGCATTCGTTTTTTGCGGACACAATATTAAAGAATTCGATATTCCGTATATGTGTCGCCGTATGCTGATTAACGGAATCCAAATTCCTGAAAAACTACAGCTTTTCGGAAGAAAACCTTGGGAAATTCCGCATTTAGACACCTTGGAATTATGGAAATTTGGCGATTACAAACATTACACGTCGCTAAAATTACTAACACACGTTTTAGGAATTCCGTCACCAAAAGAAGATATTGACGGCAGTGAAGTTCGCAATGTATATTACAACGAGAAAAACATCGACCGAATTAAAAAATACTGCGAACGCGATGTAGTTGCCGTTGCACAGATTTTTTTAAGAATGCGTAACGAACCTATTTTAAACGATTCCGAAATATTTTCGGTTTAAACCAATTAAATGTTAAATTTTAAAAATAATTTTCTGTTTAAAAAATAAATTCAGAATTTTGTTCCGAAATAAAAATCAACATAAAATTAAAATGCAACAATTTATTAAACATACACGCAACTGTAAGATGTGGAAATTTTCCCGCAGAGGTTTTGTATGCACTAAATTGTAATCATTTTTACAATATAATTTACAAATGAATCCTCTGCAAATGCGCAGGGGATTTTTTTATGCCCAATAATTTATCAACCATATAGACACATAGTTTTACAGATTTTCTAAAAACAACTAATCAAGACTATATTCATTTTGTGAATACAAAATCTATATAAGCTTTAATAAAGACAACAGTAAATGAAGAACTATGTGGTTAAATAAAAAAAAACAATCAAGCTATGTTTATTTTATAAAGACAAAATTTATGTAGCTAAAAATTAAATTTCAAAAATAAATTAGTAATCCATAAAACCAATAATCATGAGCCTAGAACAAATTTCATTATTAAGTTTTGCCAACCAAAATCAGTTAAACATTAAAAGCAGCGAATTGCAATTTTCAATCAATCAAAACGATATGAAAAAGAACTCAAACGCCCATTTAGAATATCTTTTAGCAGGATTTGCAGCATGTATTAATATGGTTAGACATCAGGTTGCAGATGATTTGGACATGGATTTAAAATCGATACAGATTGAAATTAAAGGAACTATAAATACCGACAAAACTCAGGGCTTAAACGTAAAAGACCGCAGCGGTTTTGAAGCGATTGATTTGGTTGTAAAACCCGTTACCACTGCCGATTTAAGCACGCTGAAGTTTTGGATGGATGAAATTAAAGAACGTTGCCCTATTTATGATAATCTTTTAAACAGCAC
>JBEBXO010000017.1:0-42323 GCA_040391585.1 Paenimyroides ummariense
GTATTATTAATCATGTTTATTTTTGGTGGTGAATCAATCCGCGGATTTGTATTTGCAATGTTGTTAGGTATCGGTGTGGGTACATACTCATCGTTATTCATTTCTACGCCAATATTGGTTGATACCATTAAAGGTTCGGCAGAACGTGAACGTAAAGCAGCCTTACAACGAAAAGAAGAAAATGCAGAACAAGCAGAATAATTTTTCTTTTTTTATATAACAGAAAGTCGCTCATTAGAGCGACTTTCTTATTTTTAACAATACAATAAAAAAAATAGCGTAATAACGTTTTAAATTTTAATAAAATTAGTTTTTTAGCGATTGATTGTGTAATTTCGTAAATTAATACATTTGTTTCAAACAGTTTCTATATATTATGAATCAAGCAACTACAAAGGAAACTTTAACTTTTGAAGATTTTAAAAAAGAGGTTTTAAACGATTATACAACAGCTCGCACATCACGTGAATGTAGTTTGTTGGGTCGTAAAGAGGTTTTAACCGGAAAAGCAAAGTTTGGTATTTTTGGCGATGGAAAAGAAGTTCCACAGCTGGCGATGGCAAAGGCTTTTAAAAACGGAGATTTCCGTTCGGGTTATTACCGCGATCAAACCTTTATGATGGCAATTGGCGCATTAAACATTCAGCAGTTTTTTGCCGGATTGTATGGTCATGCCGATATCAACCAAGATCCAATGTCTGGAGGTCGACAAATGGGTGGGCATTTTGCAACACACAGTTTAGACGAAAATGGTGAGTGGAAAAATCTTACACAGCAAAAAAATTCAAGTTCAGATATTTCTCCAACTGCGGGTCAAATGCCTCGTTTGTTAGGTTTGGCACAAGCATCTAAAATTTATCGCGAATTCCCGAATGCAGATAAAAATCAAAAATTTTCTGTAGATGGAAATGAGGTTGCTTGGGGAACAATTGGTAATGCATCAACTTCCGAAGGATTGTTTTTTGAAACGATCAACGCAGCAGGTGTATTGCAGGTGCCAATGGTAATGAGTGTTTGGGACGATATGTACGGAATTTCAGTTCACGCACGCCATCAAACCACCAAAGAAAATATTTCTGAAATTTTAAAAGGATTCCAGAAAGAAGAGGATACCAACGGATACGAGATTTTAACGGTTCACGGTTGGGATTATCCTGCCTTGGTCGATACCTATGCAAAAGCATCGCAGATAGCTCGTACCAGTCACATACCGGTTTTAATTCACGTAAAAGAATTAACACAACCACAAGGACATTCAACTTCTGGTTCGCATGAACGTTATAAATCACCAGAGCGTTTGCAATGGGAAAGTGAGTTTGACTGTATTGCAAAAATGCGTTCCTGGATGATTGAAAGCAGTATTGCAACGGCCGAAGAATTAGATACGCTGGATGCAGAGCTGAAAAAAGATGTTTTAAACGGTAAAAAAGCAGCATGGGAGGCTTATTTAAATCCTATCAAAGAAGAAAGAGCATCGTTAATTGCTGTTTTAAATCAGGTAGCGTCTTCATCGGCAAATAAAGTGTTCATTGAAAAAATGATTGCTGATTTAAACGCTATTAAAGAACCTATTCGCAAAGACAACTTAACCACAGCCCGTAAAATCTTACGTATGGTTGTGGGTGAAAACGGTAAGGATCTTTTGGCAAATTGGATTAAAGATTACATCGACCAAATCCAGCCGAAATTCAGTTCGCATTTAATGTCGCAATCATCTAATAAATCAGAAAATATAACAGAAATTTCACCGGTTTATGATGAAAATTCAACAGATGTAGATGCACGTTTAATCATCAGAGATAATTTTGATAAAATATTTGAAACTTATCCCGAGGCCTTAATTTTCGGAGAAGACTCTGGAAATATTGGCGATGTAAACCAAGGTTTAGAAGGCTTACAGGAAAAATATGGAGAAAGCAGAGTGGCTGATGCAGGTATTCGCGAAGCAAGTATTTTAGGTCAGGGTATTGGTATGGCAATGCGTGGTTTGCGCCCAATTGCAGAAATTCAGTATTTAGATTATTTATTGTACGCTTTACAAATTATGAGCGACGATTTAGCTACGGTTCAGTACAGAACGGCAGGTAAACAAAAAGCTCCCCTAATTGTACGTACACGTGGGCACCGTTTAGAAGGTATCTGGCATTCGGGTTCACCTATGGGAATGATTATAAATGCAGTGCGCGGTATGCATGTTTTGGTTCCAAGAAGCATGACAAAAGCAGCCGGATTCTATAATACATTGTTGAAAGGAGATGAACCAGCGTTGGTAATTGAATGTTTGAACGGATACCGTTTAAAAGAAAAAATGCCGAATAACATTGGTGAATTTACTACGCCGATTGGTGTGGTTGAAACCGTAAAACAAGGAACCGATTTAACAATTGTTTCTTACGGATCTACCTTAAGAATTGTAGAACAAGCTGCTAAAGAATTGTTGGAAATTGGTATAGATGTGGAGATTATCGATGCACAGTCTTTACTGCCTTTCGATAAAAACCATGATTGCGTAAAATCACTTCAGAAAACAAACCGTTTGTTGGTAGTAGACGAAGATGTTCCTGGAGGTGCATCGGCTTATATCTTACAACAAATTGTAGATGTTCAGGAAGGATATAAATTTTTAGATAGCAAACCGGAAACATTAGCTGCAAAACCACACAGACCAGCTTACGGAACCGATGGGGATTATTTCTCTAAACCGTCTGTAGAAGATGTTTTTGAAAAGGTTTATGCCATTATGAATGAGGCTAATCCAAAAAAATATCCAAGTTTGTACTAAAACTTATAAAAAGCACCTTAATTATGGTGCTTTTTTTTATATTTGATAAATTATTTATTACAAAATGAAATACAATCCGTTTAAAATTATAATCTGGGTGCTGTTTTTGGTTTTAGTGCTGCTAAACAGTTTACGTTTATTTATTTACGGTTTTGTAATAAGTTTTATTATTGTAATTATTGATCGTGCTTTTTTTGGCACACGAAAAAGATCCGATACACAGTTTTTAAACCTGTTTTTTGGTTTTACATCTGTTTTTGCTTTGTTTTACACTTTTTCACCTTTTTTCAGATCGGTAGAATTTAAAATATCGCATCCTAAATGGCAGTCTTTAGAAGTAGTATCAATAGAAAAAAAAACAACTCAAAAAGTTTCCACACCATTTAATTTTTTAGAAAAAGAATATACTTCACTCACGGTAAATTATCTTGATGAATACGGAAAAGTTCAAACAAAACACGAAGAAATTAAACATTATGCTATTTTAGGCTTTGAACCCTTGTTTAGCAAAAAAACAATAGAAAAAGAGTTAGATTATATTCATAACCGCAGTATAAACAAATTAATCAATAAAAAAGCAATTAACTTATACCAGCATCCATCAAAAGATAGAATGAAAGTTTTTAAGGGCAACGATGCATTTGCTTTGCGACATTCGATTGGTTTTCAAATTGCGTTGCTAATTAGCTATATATTGTTTGTATCGCTCACGGTTTACTGTGTATATCGCTTTAAACAATTGGTTGCCGCATTTAAATCAACCAATAAAAAAGAGCTGAATACCGCCTTAATTATTTTGTTTATTTTACTTTATAGTTATTTGGTGGTTGGTATTACGGTTGTTCATTATTTAAAATTTTAATTGCAACAACCTCATTAAATTAAGTACATTACATTAAAAAATTTAGTAACTTTGCACGGTTTAAAAAAACAAATAAAAATGGTTAAAGATTTATTTGAAAGAATTCACGATAATAAGGGGCCTTTGGGAAAATGGGCTTCCCAAGCAGAAGGTTATTTTGTGTTTCCTAAATTAGAAGGAAAATTAGGGCCAAGAATGCAGTTTCAAGGAAAAGAAGTGTTGAATTGGTCTATCAATGATTATTTAGGTTTAGCTACACATCCAGAGGTTTTAAAAGCCGATGCAGATGCAGCTATAGAATACGGTGCAGCTTACCCAATGGGTGCACGTATGATGTCTGGTCATACAGATTGGCATGAGCAATTACAAAACGAATTGGCAGCATTTGTTAATAAAGAAGCGGCTTATTTGTTGAATTTTGGATACCAAGGAATGGTTTCTACCATTGATGCTTTAGTAACCAAAAACGATGTAATTGTTTACGATGTAGATTCGCACGCATGTATTATTGACGGTGTTCGTTTACACATGGGTAAACGCTTTACCTATAAACATAACGATGTTGAATCATTAGAAAAAAACTTACAACGTGCAACTAAAATGGCTGCTGAACAAAACGGTGGTATTTTGGTTATTACCGAAGGAGTTTTCGGTATGCGCGGTCAACAAGGAAAAATAAAAGAAATTGTTGCTTTAAAAGAAAAATACAATTTCCGTTTGTTGGTTGATGATGCACACGGTTTTGGTACATTAGGTAAAACAGGTGCTGGAGCAGGTGAGGAGCAAGAATGTCAGGATGGTATCGATGTGTACTTTTCTACTTTTGCTAAATCTATGGCATCAATCGGAGCTTTTATCGCAGCCGATAAAGACATTATTGATTATTTAAAATACAACTTACGTTCGCAAATGTTTGCTAAATCATTACCAATGATTTTAGTGAAAGGAGCTTTAAAACGTTTAGAGTTGTTAAGAAACAATCCTGGGTTAAAAGATAAACTGTGGGAAAACGTTAACCGTTTACAAAATGGTTTAAAAGATCGCGGTTTCAATATTGGTGATACAAATACTTGTGTAACTCCGGTATATTTAGAAGGATCTATTCCTGAAGCTATGATTATGGTAAACGATTTACGTGAAAACTACGGAATCTTTTTATCAATTGTAGTTTATCCGGTAATTCCAAAAGGAATCATTTTGTTGCGCGTAATCCCTACTGCATCACATACTTTTGAGGATATCGATCAAACTTTAGCATCTTTTGAAGCAATTCGTACCAAATTAGTAGATGGTACCTATAAGAAAATTGCCGAAGCTAATGTGGTAAATATGGAAGCACAATAATTTTTTAAATTATAATATATGAAAACGCCCGAAATTGTTCGGGCGTTTTTTATTTACATATTTTGTTTTTTATAGGATGCCTGAAAAGGAACCAAGCGCAAACTGTCGTTGCACTTAAACTTTACAGAATCTTTATGAATATTTTCGTATAAAACATGTGCTTCTTTTTTAGTAAAAATAATCTTTAGATTACCATTGTTGTTTAAAGGTGCATTTAACTGGTTTCCTTTATCTAAAACAGCGTTTAACATAGTGGTACAGTTTGTTAAAGAATCAAATTTATTGTAAAAAGTAAATTCTAAACGGTACTTTTCCTTTTTTAAATGTTTTATAGCTAATTTATTGTACAAGTTTAACGTATCGCCAACGGTATAAGTTCCTTCAATAATCTGGTGATTAAATTTTTCTTTTTTATGCAAGATATAATCGTTGGCATATTCACCTGTAACTTCTTTTAAATCACTGCCTACACGTAAAATTTTATTGTAATCTTTAATTCTAAAAAACAATTTTTCCCGATCAAAAGTTGCAATAAACACACTGTCTTTACGTTTCCAGGTTCCTACTTTAGTAAGCGGAAGCTCGTTTTTGCCTTCGTAATAAATGGTTCGTGAAATGGTACTGTCTTTATAAATTCTAATCGAAGATTCAATACCCGGACAGTCAGGACAAGGAATGATTCCTTCGTAAGTATTACAGAAAATGGTATCTAAAAGGGGTTGTGCAATAACAACGTCTGGTTTGTCTGCTTTTTTACAAGCCGTAAAAAGCAATATTATACTAAGCACTTGTAACGTTTTAATAACCCGTTTCATAACAGAATGTTTAATTGAATTAGTGATGTGCTTAACAAAAATAGTTCCATTTTACAGCAAATCAAAAAAAATACGGTAAAAAAGCAAATGTATATTTTAAAAATGCAAGAATTACCTTATTTTTGCACAAAGATACACAACACAATGACACAAGGTATTATTATTTTAGATTTTGGTTCGCAGTACAATCAGTTAATTGCGCGCCGAATTCGAGAATTTGGCGTTTACACCGAAATTATTCCCTTCAACACTTCGCTTGAAGAAATTAAAAAGCACGAGCCAAAAGGTATTATTTTATCGGGCGGACCTTCTTCTGTTTTTGGTGAAGAAGCTGCTTTGATAGATAAAGAATTGTTTGAAATGGGCGTGCCTGTTTTAGGAATTTGCTACGGAATGCAGTTAATTTCTCATCTTTTAGGTGGCGAAGTTAAAAAAGGAGTTAAAGGCGAATACGGAAAATCAGAATTAACAGTTTTGGCTCAAAACAGTTTGTTTAACGGTGTTCCTGAAAAGTCTACCGTATGGATGAGCCATTTCGATGAAGTAATGAAAGCACCTGAAGGTTTTGTTGTTTCAGGAAAATCTAACATCGATATTGCTGCAATGGCAAACGAAAGCAGAAATATTTTTGCGGTTCAGTTTCACCCAGAAGTAACGCATTCTGAATTTGGATCTAAAATGTTAGAAAACTTTGTTTTTAATATTTGTAAAGCAGAGAAAAATTGGGTTTTAAAAGATTTTATCGAAACCGAAATTCAACGTATTAAAGATGTTGTTGGTGATAAAAAAGTTATTTTAGGACTTTCTGGCGGAGTTGATTCTTCGGTTGCGGCGGTTTTAATTCACCGTGCTATTGGCGATCAACTGACTTGTATTTTTGTTGATACCGGTTTATTGCGTAAAGACGAAGGTAAAAAAGTAATGGAAAATTACGGCAAGCACTTCCACATGAATATTAAAATGGTTGATGCATCTGAACGTTTCCTTGGAAATTTAAAAGGTATTGATGAGCCTGAAGCAAAACGCAAATCTATTGGTAGAGATTTCGTTGCTGTTTTTGATGAAGAATCTCAAAAATTCGATGACGCATCGTTCTTGGCACAAGGAACTATTTATCCTGATGTTATTGAATCACAATCGGTAAAAGGACCATCGGCAACCATTAAATCGCATCACAACGTAGGTGGTTTACCAGAACACATGAAGTTACAGTTGTTAGAACCTTTACGTGAATTGTTTAAAGATGAAGTACGTAAGGTGGGGGTTGAGTTAGGTATTCCGCGTGAATTGGTGTATCGTCATCCGTTTCCAGGACCAGGATTAGGAATCCGTGTTTTAGGTGAAGTTGATGAAGAAAAAGTACGAATTTTACAAGAGGCAGATCAAATTTTTATTGACGAGCTTTATGCACATAATTTATACGACGAAGTGTCGCAAGCATTCGTTGTATTGTTACCAGTAAAATCAGTAGGTGTAATGGGCGATGAACGTACGTATGAATATACGGCGGTTGTGCGTTCTGCAAACACTATTGATTTTATGACTGCAACTTGGAGTAAATTACCTTATGAGTTTTTAGAATTGGTTTCGAACCGAATCATTAACGAAGTAAAAGGTATTAACCGTGTTGCTTACGATATCAGCTCTAAACCACCAGCAACAATTGAGTGGGAATAATAAAGATAACAGCCTTGAATTTATTTTTAAGGCTGTTTTTATATAAACTCGTTTCAAATGAATGATTCTAAAAATAAATTGCACCCGCGTAGTTTTCATAATCAGCCTTATAATTTTCAGGAATTGATACTAAAAGTTCCCGAATTAAATCAGTTTATTGTAAAAAATAGGGAAGGAATGGATACGTTGCAGTTTGCCAATCCAAAGGCAGTTTATTTGTTGAACAAAGCATTGTTGCTGCATTTTTATAATTTAAGTTTTTGGGATATTCCTAATAAAAACTTGGTGCCACCCATTCCAGGTCGGGCTGATTATATTCATTATTTAGCTGATTTATTGAGTGTTGATGTTTCTCAAAAAGTCAATATTTTAGATATTGGAACGGGTGCAAGTTTGGTGTATCCGCTTATTGGAAGTTCTGTTTATAATTGGAATTTTGTTGCAACCGATATCGAACCAAAATCAATAGAAATTGCTCAAGAATTCATCGATAAAAATCCTCATTTAACTTCTAAAATCACATTACGACTTCAATCTGATAATAAAAAGATACTTACAGGAATTATTAACAAAGATGATTATTTTAATGCAGTAATGTGTAATCCGCCTTTTTTTAAATCGAAAAGACAAGCCGAAACGCAGACATTACGCAAGTTAAAAGGATTAGATAAACGCAAAACACCGAATCTAATTAATAATTTTTCAGGCGAAAGCAATGAACTATGGTGTAATGGCGGCGAATTATCGTTCGTATTGAATTACATTAAAGAAAGTTTTCTGTTTAAAACGCAAGTGGGTTGGTTTACAAGTTTAATATCCAATGAAGATCATCTGAAACCATTGCAAATTCAATTAAAAAAATCAGCTAAAGAAATCAAAGTGATTGATATGGCACAAGGCAACAAAAAAAGTCGAATTTTAGCTTGGAGGTTTTAATTTAGGTATAAATTTTAAGATATTTCCATTTCACTACGTTTCACTCAATATGATAAAAAAAACGTAGGTCATTATAAAACATCCACAGATGCACAGATTTATATGTTTTTTAACCACAATAGAAAACATAGTTATTTTATGAATTTATGAGAAAGTTATAGATAATAAAAGGTATTATAGTTTTTATCATTGATAAAACAACATAGTTTAGCTATGTAGCCTACAATTTATTCAATAGTAAATGCAGAATCTATGTGGTAAAAAAATAACTATTTGTTTTTATAAGTTTTCAATTAACTAAGATCCAACTTATACTTATGTAATAAACCTTCTAATTGATGCGCCGAAAATTTGGCGTTCTTCATTTTATTAAATTCGGGATCAATCGAAAAATTGCGGGCATTTCTAAAATCGGCTTTTTCTAAAACAGTGTTTGAAAATCTAGCTGCTGTTAAATCAGCATCCTGAAAATTTGCAGAAGTTAAATTGCTTTCAGAAAAATCGACTTCTCTTAATGAACATTTTAAAAAGGAAGTTCCTTTTAATTTCGTTCCATAAAAAATACTGTAATCAAGCATGCAGCTTTCAAAATTAAACGAAAACATAAATTTGCTGCATTTTGTAAAATCAACACCTAAAATTTTACAGTTGGTGAAAACCACATTGCTTAAACCAACATTTCCAATCAAAGTCATAGAAAAATTACAGTTTTCAAACACACAATCTTCAAAAATATTGTCGCGTAAATCGCTGTTAGTAAAATTGCAGCTTATAAACGTACACTTTGCAAACTCTCGGTCTCTTAAGGTTCTTTCAGAATAATCAATGTTTTTAAACTCTTTATGTTCGTGATAAACCGTTTGGTTGTTCATTTTAAGAAGGCTTTAAAATTTAGAAGTTAAATATCCGACAAAAACTTACTTACTGCAAATAAAATTTAATTTTAAAAGGATTCATAATATTACAGAAACGATATAATAACACCTATTTTGTTTTATATTTGTTACTATGAAAAGAATATTTTATACATTATCGACCTTGTTTTGTGTAACTGTTTCATTTGCACAGACTGCTACAAAAACACATACGGTAGCCAAAGGTGAAACTATTACGCAGATTGCAAAAAAATACAATACCACTAATAATGTACTGTTTTTATTGAATCCTGAAGCTGTTGACGGACTTACTGAAAACCAAATTATTAAAATACCAACTACATCGTCTGTTCAGCATCAGGTGCAGGCAAAAGAAACCATTTATGGTATTTCTAAACAATACAATATTGCTATTGAAAAACTGTACGATTTAAATCCGGGACTTAAAGAAAATGGTTTAAAAATAGGTCAGTTTTTAAATTTAGCCGAAAGTACAACGAAAACAACTGTAGCAAATAACAATAATGCCAAAAAAAATATAGCAACTACAACAACTATTGTTGAAAAAGGTGAAACCATTTACGGCATTGCGGTAAAAAACAACACGTCTGTTTCTGTTTTGTACGAATTAAATCCCGGTTTAATGGAAAATGGTTTAAAAGTAGGGCAGCCAATCAATATTCCTGTTTCTGGACAAATTGTAAAAGAAACCGTTGAGGCATCTAAAAAAAACAAACCAAAAACCATAGTTGTTCAACCAAAACAGACTATTTACAATATTGCAAAAACAAATAATGTTTCGCAAGAACAGTTAATGGAATGGAATCCCGATTTAAAAAATGGCTTAAAAGACGGGTCTACCTTAATTGTTGGATATACTTACGAGAAAGTTCCTTTAGCTTCGGCTGTTGTTACACCATCGGTAGAAAATATTCCAAGTACTATTAAAAAAGGTGTCGATTTGTCTTTGCCTAACGATGGATCTACTAAAGATTTGGTATTGTTGCTGCCTTTTAATATTGCGAACAATAACTTCAATAATCCGTCGGTAAACCAGAGTGTAAAAGAAGATGTTTTTTTAAATATGACGCTAGATTTTTACTCGGGAGCTAAAATGGCAATCGATGATTTAAAGGATAAAAACTACAATTTAAACATAAAGTTTGTTGATTCTAAAGAAACAAATCGCGCATTGGATGTAAATACGTTGAAAGGTGATTTTGATTTTTCGGCAACCGATGTAATTATTGGTCCTTTTTTTCAAAAAAATGTAGATGCTGTTTCCGATGCATTTAAAAAACAGCAAACCATTATTGTATCGCCTTTGTCTACAGAAAAAGGCAAGCCGTTTCCGCGTCAGGTTCACACCATGCCAAATGCCGAAATTGTTAAAAAAGAAATGTTAGAATTTTTACTTTCTAAACAAGAACGCGTAATTGCAATTACCGATGGTAAAAAAACATCGAGCCAGTATTTCAGTACCAATTATCCTGCAATTACCACATTAACTTTGAAAGCAGACGAAAAAGTAAGTCCGACAGTTTTGAAGAATTTATTGTCAGAAACTGAAACCAATTATATTGTTTACGACGCAACATCATTAACAACAACAGTAGAATTAGTAAGTACATTGAAATCGTTACAGAAAGAATTCAAAATACAGTTAGCATCGTTAGATAAGTTAGATGTTTTAGAATCGTCTGATATCGAAATAAACGATCTAATTGCTTTAAAATATACTTATCCATCTGTTACAAATGATGCAAATCATACTAAAAAAGAAAAATTTGCAAAAGAATACAGATCGGTTTATGGTAAAAATCCAAGCAGATTTGCAACAAGAGGTTATGATGTAACGTACGATATTATTACCAGAATGTTTGAATCTGATGAGAATTCGAATATTTTTGATTACGGTTCGCAGCAAGTAGAAAATAAATTTACCTATATTAATGAAAATGGTGGTGTGTACAACAACGCAGTTTACATTTTGTGTTACGATAAAGATTTAACCATTAAAGAAGCCAAATAATGACCACAAGCAAAATAGTTTATAAAGGCGATTTAAGAACAGAATCGACTCATTTGCAATCGGGAACAGTAATTTTAACCGATGCGCCAACAGATAATCACGGGCGTGGAGAAGCTTTTTCGCCAACCGATATGGTAGCCAATTCATTAGCAACCTGTATGTTTAGCATTATGGGTATTAAGGCAAAAGCAATGGAAGTAGATTTAGTAGATTCTACCGCTGAAGTAACTAAAATAATGCAAGCCGAACCCCGAATGATTAGCGAAATTATTGTTTCGTTTGAAATGAATGCGGTGGTTGATGAAAAATCGAAAACCATTTTAGAACGTGCTGCTATGACTTGTCCGGTGTTTTTGAGCTTGCATCCCGATATAAAAAAAACAGTTCGTTTTAACTGGAAGTAAATCTAACTATAACTCGTTGGGTGTAATTCAAAATAAAAAATTAACCATATAGACGCATAGAATTATAACTAATTGGTAAAGATGGGATAGGAAATAATACTATTTTTTACATAGTTTGCTATGCGAAAAGTAAAACGTCTATGATAATCTTTTAAAAACATAAGAAAAATCTATGTTTCTATATGGTGGAAATAAATACACTTATTGTCACCCTGAACTTGTTTCAGGATCTCATAAAGCTTATGGATTCGAAACTAAATCAAGATGTAGATTTGTAGGAATAACTTGGTAAGAATACTTGTTGTTTTAGTTGAAAAAAAATATGGAAGATCAAAACAAAGAATTATTAGAATTAGCTCATACAAAAATGCCCTTTGGTAAATACCAAGGGCGTTTTTTAGTTGATATACCCGAACCTTATTACGTTTGGTATAAAAATAAAGGATTTCCGTCAGGGAAATTGGGTAAACAACTGGCAATGATGTACGAAATTAAACTGAACGGATTAGAAGTATTGATACGAAATATCAAGAATAAATACCCAAAGCCGTAAGCAATAATAATTGTTAATAGTAAAACTTTCAAAACCCGAATTATAATTGTAATTTTGCCAAGTTTAATAAATAACAACACAACCACAACATACCTTACAAATGAAACAATGTAAATATATTTTCGTTACGGGCGGTGTAACATCATCACTTGGGAAAGGAATTATAGCAGCTTCTCTTGCAAAATTATTACAGGCTAGAGGTTACAGAACAACTATTCAAAAATTCGATCCGTATATTAACGTAGATCCGGGAACGCTGAATCCTTACGAACATGGTGAATGTTTCGTGACCAACGACGGAGCCGAAACCGATTTAGATTTAGGGCATTACGAGCGTTTTTTGAATGTTCCTACATCACAGGCAAACAACGTAACAACAGGTCGTGTGTATTTGTCGGTAATCGAAAAAGAGCGTCGTGGCGAATTTTTAGGTAAAACGGTTCAGGTTGTTCCACATATCACCAACGAAATTAAAGAACGCATGCAGCTGTTGGGTAAATCGGGCGATTACGACATTGTTATTACCGAAATCGGTGGTACAGTGGGCGATATAGAATCGTTGCCTTACATTGAATCTGTCCGTCAGTTGGTGTGGGATTTAGGCGATAAAAACGCTATTGTGGTTCATTTAACATTGGTACCTTATTTGGCAGCAGCTGGCGAATTAAAAACAAAGCCTACGCAACACTCTGTTAAAACATTAATGGAAAGCGGTATCAAGGCAGATATTTTGGTTTGTAGAACAGAACACGAATTGTCATCAGACATTAAACGTAAACTAGCGGCTTTCTGTAATGTTTCACAAGAATCGGTTATTCAATCGTTAGATGCATCAACTATTTACGAAGTTCCAAACAATATGTTAGAAGAAGGTTTGGATACTGTTGCATTGAAAAAATTAGATCTTCCGGAAAAAGGATTACCCGATTTAACGAAATGGAACGATTTTTTACACCGATTAAAAAATCCTAAACACACCATTAATATTGGTTTAATTGGTAAGTATGTAGAGTTGCAAGATTCTTATAAATCGATACTTGAAGCATTTGTTCACGCAGGTGCATCTAACTACGCTAAAGTCAATGTGGTAAGTATTCATTCAGAATATTTAACAACTAAAAATGTTGCCGATAAAATGAAGAATTTAGACGGTATTTTGGTGGCTCCAGGTTTTGGTTCAAGAGGTATTGAAGGAAAGATAGAAACTGTTCGTTATGCACGTGAAAACAACATTCCGTTCATGGGAATTTGTTTGGGAATGCAAATGGCTGTTATAGAATTTGCTCGTAATGTTTTAGGTTACGAAAACGCAAATTCAACCGAAATGAACGATAACACACCGTATCCGGTAATTACGTTTATGGAAGAGCAAAAAACAATTACAGATAAAGGTGGAACCATGCGTTTAGGTGGTTGGGACTGTGAAATTAAAGAAGGCACAAAAGCTTTTGATATTTACCAAAATACGTTAATTAACGAGCGTCACCGTCATCGTTATGAGTTCAACAACTACTACCAAGATGCTTTTGAAAAAGCAGGTATGGTACTTTCGGGTGTAAATCCTGAAACTAAATTGGTTGAAATTATAGAATTGCCAACCCATCCGTTTTTTGTGGCTGCGCAATACCATCCAGAATATAAAAGTACCGTAGCAAATCCACATCCTTTATTTAAAGCTTTTGTTAAGGCTGCTGTAGATAAAAAGCTTAATTCGTAATAATTACATTTTTTATTTCGATTATATTGAAGTTATAAATTTTCAAAATGGAAGAAAAAAAATTAGACAAAAGTAGCCTTATAGGTATGGCTATAATTACCGTTTTATTGTTTTGGATGATGTCTGGAACTATGTTTTCAGATGATAAAAAAGACGATAAAACTAAAGAAACAGCTAAAACCGAAACGGCTGCAAAAACTCCGATTGATCAATTGGCAGCAAATGCACAAAACGATACGGTTGCCAGCGCACAGTTAAAAAATCAATTGGGTTCTTTTGCTTATGGTGCTTCGTTACCAAGCGTTACAGGTGCTCAAGATCTTACTGTAAACAATGGCGTGCTTACTGTTGTTTTTTCAAACAAGGGTGGTTATATCAAAGAAGTTACTGTTAACGATCAAAAAAGAATTTCGAGCAAGAATGAAGATTTGGTAAAAATAATTACCGACAATAATTCTAAATTAGATTTAAAATTCGCTACCAAAGACAACCGCCTGCTTAATACAAAAGATTTATTGTTTGAGCCTACTTTAACTAAAGAAGGTGAAAATACAGTTGTTTCTATGAAGTTAAAAACATCGGAAACTGCTTATTTAGAATATCGTTATGTATTAAAACCAAATGATTATATGTTAGATTTTAGCATAAAATCGTTAGGATTAAGTTCGGTTTTAAACACGGCATCACCAGCAGAATTAACTTGGCAGTTAAAAGCAACACGTAACGAAAAATCAATTACGTATGAAAACCGTTATGCCGAAATTGTTTATGAGTACGAAGACGGGAAAGACGATTACCTGAATCCTGCAAAAACAACCACCGAAGACGCTAAAGACTTAACTTACGTAGCTTTTAAACAGCATTTGTTTACATCGGTTTTATTAACCGAAACGCCTATTAAGGTTGCTAAATTAAGTCAGGAAAATTTAGTGAAAGAGGAAGATGCAAATGCCGGTTTCTTAAAAGATTTTGAAGCAGTTTTACCATTAGAGTATAAAGGAGGCGAGCTTACTTACAATATGAATTTGTATATGGGACCAGCCGATTACAATATTTTAAATGATTACAACAAAAATTTAGACGAGATTGTTCCGTTAGGTTGGGGAATTTTTGGTTGGTTAAACAAATTAATCATTATTCCTATTTTTACTTTGTTAACACATTTAATTCCACACGGAATTGCTATTGTGTTATTCACGGTAGTAATTCGTTTAATTATGTCTCCGGTTCAATACAAATCATATGTATCGCAGGCAAAAATGAAAATTATTCGTCCGGAAGTTAACGAATTGAACGAGAAGTATGCAAAAGATCCAATGAAAAAACAGCAGGAAACCATGAAGTTGTACAACAAAGCCGGTGTAAATCCAATGGCAGGTTGTATTCCAATGTTTATTCAGTTGCCGGTTTTCTATGCATTGTTTAGTTTCTTCCCTTCGGCTTTCGATTTAAGACAAAAAGCATTCCTTTGGGCAGACGATTTATCGTCTTATGACAGTGTATTTACTTTACCGTTTTCAATTCCATTCTACGGAAACCATGTAAGTTTATTCCCAATTTTAGCTGCATTAGCAACGTTTGTTTACATGAAAATGACCACGGGCGATCAGGCTGCAATGACTCCGCAACAGGAAGGTATGCCAGATATGGGTAAAATCATGAAAGTAATGATTTATATTTCGCCAATCATGATGTTGTTCTTCTTTAACAATTACGCATCTGGGTTATCGTTGTATTACTTTATTTCGAATTTAATTACCATTGGAATTATGTATGTAATTAAAAACAAAATTGTTACAGAAGATAAAGTAAAAGTGATTATTGAAAACAACAAATCAAAAGAAAAGCCTAAGTCTAAATTCCAACGTAAAATGGACGAATTAATGGAACAGGCACAGCAACAGCAAAATGCTCAAAAGAAAAAGTAATTAATTTTTTGATTATATTTAAA
The DNA here is from genome assembly GCA_040391585.1 of Paenimyroides ummariense. Classification (GTDB taxonomy): domain Bacteria; phylum Bacteroidota; class Bacteroidia; order Flavobacteriales; family Flavobacteriaceae; genus Flavobacterium; species Flavobacterium ummariense_A. The sequence goes on from JBEBXO010000017.1 coordinate 15,949, forward strand.
GCATCCTTTTTTAAGGGTGCTTTTTTTATTACTAAAATTTAAAATTTATGAAAATTGCTATTGTTGGTTTTGGGAACATGGGTAAAACTTTTGCAAACGGTTTTATTAACGCACGGTTTATAGATCTTAATCATTTATACGTTTTTAAACGATCGCCTATTAATACTAATCTTTTAGATGGAATTCCCCCAAAAAACATATTTTATGAATTAAATCCGGTTATAAAAGAAGTTGATATTATTATTTTGGCTGTTAAACCACAAGATTTTGAAACTTTGGCGAGTATTTTAAAACAATATATTTCAAACCAACATATTGTGTTATCTGTAATGGCAGGAGTGAGTATAAACAAAATTCAGCAACTGTTATGTATTAATAAAGTTATTAGATCTATGCCAAATTTACCATCACAAATAGGTTTGGGAACAACGGTTTTAACAGCATCAGAAAGTATTGATCGTAAAGATTTATTTATAATTCAAAATTTAATAAACACCACAGGAAAGAGCATTTTTGTGGAAAATGAAAAACTGATAGATGCTGCAACTGCAGTTTCAGGAAGTGGTCCGGCGTATGTATTTTATTTTATGCAAGCTATGATTGAAGCAGCACAAAGTATGGGTTTTTCAGAGGCCGAAGCAGAATTATTGGTTAAACAAACATTTGTTGGCGCAGTACAATTGTATTCTAATAATGCAATTTCAACAGCAGAATGGATTACCAAAGTAGCGTCGAAAGGAGGAACTACAGAAGAAGCTTTAAAATGTTTTGAAGAAGCATTTGTAAAACAAAAAATTAAAAATGGAGTAGAAGCTGCTCGTTTGCGCTCTGTACAATTAGGTTCTTAAGAAACCAAGTACAATATGCTGTAATTGACGTTTTTAACGTTCAGGGTATTTATTGGTGTTTTGGTGTGTATTGAAAACAGAATAAATATATACCATTTTATTTTTTTTGTTTAATTCAAATAGTAACAAATAAGGTAACGATTTAAAAGGTACACCACGTACTTTTTTATAACGGATTTGAAAAAATGGATTCAATTCCAAAATATCGTACACCTGTTGCAATTCATTAGCAAATAAAATCAAAGTACTTTCAGAGAAATTTCTATAATATTCAAAAGCATCTTCAATATCCCTGATTGCTTCGGGAGAGATTAGTATCTTATAAGTCATATTTTTGACATACTTGTTTTAGATTATCCCTAGCAGCAACAAAATTTTTTTTGTCTTGCTTTAATCTTTGATCTAATATTTCCTTTTGTTCTTCACTTAATTGAAAGTCTTCTTCTTTATTATATTGCGCTCCAATCATATCAAGAAATTCTTGAAAAAATGATTGTTTGTTTTCTGGAATAGATACGTTGTAAGTAATCATAAAATTTTATTTAATGGTTAAACAGTCTTCATTTCCGTAAATGAATGTTTTTAACTATCAAATTTACAATTTTATAAGCGTAAATTAAAATAAAACATTGTTAAAGAATTAAAAGCCAAAGCAAACACATTTATTTTTGGCAAAATAATTGTAAATGTATAAGCATAAAACGTATTTTTGAGTTATATAAAATCAAGCAGAAAATGAAACAATATATTTTAACATCGTTAACCGTATTGGCATCAAGTGTAGCTGTTTATGCACAAGATGTCAACAAAACCAATGCACAAGGTCAGCGTGAGGGTGTTTGGGTGGGATATTACCCACAAACAAATTTCGTAAAGTACGAAGGTACTTTTAAAAACGGAAAAGAAACCGGAACCTTTAAATTTTATGCAGATGAACCCGAAAAAAAATTAATAGCTACCAAAGAGTTTAAAGCCGATGGTACCGTTTACACTGTTTTTTACAAAGGAAAAAAGAAAATGTCCGAAGGTTTGTATGTAAATAAACTGCGCGAAGGTATTTGGAAGATTTATCATGTAGACGGAGAAACGGTAATGGCTGAAGAACCGTACAAAAACGATAAAATTAACGGTGTTAAAAAGGCATATTATAGTTCAGGTAAATTGTCTGAAGAATTGGAATATAAAAATGGAGTGGAAGATGGAATTTCTAACCAATATGCTGAAAACGGAGTTAAAATAAAAGAAACGCAATATGTTAACGGCAATTTAGAAGGTAAAATAATTATTAGAGATACCAACGGAAAAGTTACAGATGAAGCCGAATATGTTAACGGAAAGCTAATTGTACCTAAAAAGAATTCTAAATAAAATACAACTCAATCAATTGTTGTAACTTTGCAGTTCGATTTTTAAACAATGAAAAAAAGAGTAGTAGTAGGTCTTTCAGGCGGGGTAGATTCTAGCGTTGCGGCACAATTGCTTTTAGATCAAGGTTATGAGGTTATTGGTTTGTTCATGAAAAACTGGCATGATGATACGGTAACTATTTCAGACGAATGTCCTTGGCTTGAAGACAGTAACGATGCTTTGCTGGTTGCCGATAAGTTAGGAATTCCTTTTCAAACCGTCGATTTAAGCGAAGAATATAAAGAACGTATTGTAGATTATATGTTCAATGAATACGAAAACGGTCGTACACCAAATCCGGATGTACTTTGCAACCGCGAAATTAAGTTCGATGTTTTCATGAAAATTGCTTTAGAATTAGGTGCCGATTTTGTAGCAACCGGTCATTATTGTCGTAAAGAAGAAACAGTTGTAAACGGAAAAACGGTTTATAAACTATTGGCAGGTAAAGATCCAAACAAAGATCAATCGTATTTTTTATGTCAGCTTTCGCAAGAACAGTTAGCAAAAGTGTTGTTTCCAATTGGCGAATATTTAAAGCCCGAAGTTCGTGAAATTGCAGCCAAAAACGATTTAATTACAGCAGAGAAAAAAGATTCACAAGGTTTGTGTTTTATTGGTAAAGTGCGTTTGCCTGAATTTTTGCAACAGCAGTTAAAGCCTAAAAAAGGAATTATTTACGAACTTTCTAAAGATCATGCTGTTTATTCTCAACAAAAACCCACTTTTAATTCTTTTATTGATGAATTAATTTGGGAAGCAACTTCGGTTAAGTACAATCCCGAAATGGCAAAAAAAGTAGGCGAACATAATGGTGCGCACTATTTTACTATAGGTCAGCGCAAAGGATTAAATGTTGGTGGCACAAAAGAAGCGTTGTTTATTATTGATACCAACGTAACCGAAAACGCCATTTATACGGGGCAAGGTGCAATGCATCCAGGATTGTTTCGCAAAACGCTTTTGGTTCAACCACACGAAATTCATTGGGTACGTGAAGACTTACGTTTGAAAAATGGTGAAACTATGGAAGTTATGGCGCGTATACGTTACCGCCAACCCCTACAGAAAGCAACATTGCATCAAACCGAAAAAGGATTGTTTGTAAGATTCAACGAACCGCAATCTGCAATAACCGAAGGTCAGTTTGTATCATGGCACCTAGGCGAAGAATTGATAGGATCGGGCGTTATATCAAAAATCTAATAAAATTGAAATTATAATTGCAAAACCAAACTAATTTTTTTAGTTTGGTTTTTAATTTTTACAACTTGAAAAAAATTATTACTTTTTACTTTCTATTGCTTTTTGTTTCTTGCAAAACGTATGAACTTACACCTTTAAGTTTAAAAAATCAGTTAGAAAATAGTTCGTTAGAAAAAAAAGACATTCATTTAAATAACGCATCTATTTTTTTTAATTCAAATTATATGGCGGTTAGCCTTGATTCTTTAGAAGTTTTCGATAAAAAAGGAAATAGATATTACTTGCAAAATTCACCGTCTATAGAAATGCGTCTTATAAATTTTGAAGGCGAAAAATTTACAATGTATTTTGATACTGTTGTAATTAAAAACGACACATTAATAGGAATAAGATCCAGATTTATGCCTAATTTTAAGCATAAAGTTCCTTTTAAAACCATATCTAAAGTTTTTGTACAAGACGGGCATAAAGATTTTAAAAATTAAATTCTCAATAAAATGAACAGAATCACACAATTATTCAACATAAAATATCCAATTATTCAAGGCGGAATGATCTGGAACAGCGGATACAAATTGGCAGCAGCGGTCAGTAATGCAGGCGGTTTAGGTTTAATTGGTGCAGGATCTATGTATCCCGAAGTTTTGCGTGAACATATACAAAAATGTAAAAAAGCAACCACTAAACCATTCGGTGTAAATGTTCCAATGCTGTACCCGAATGTTGAAGAAATAATGAATATTATTGTTGATGAAGGAGTGAAAATTGTTTTTACATCGGCAGGAAATCCAAAAACATGGACTACTTGGTTAAAAGAACGCGGTATTACTGTGGTTCATGTGGTTAGTTCGTCAAAATTTGCCTTAAAAGCACAAGAAGCAGGTGTTGATGCTGTTGTAGCTGAAGGTTTCGAGGCTGGCGGACATAATGGTAGGGAAGAAACCACCACACTTACCTTAATTCCAATGGTTAAACAACATTTGCAGATTCCGTTAATTGCCGCCGGTGGAATTGCAACAGGTAAGGCTATGCACGCAGCAATGATTTTAGGTGCAGATGGTGTTCAAATGGGAACTCGTTTTGCAATGACAACAGAAAGTTCTTCTCACCAAAACTTTAAAGATACCTGTGTAAATGCGCAAGAAGGCGATACGTATCTTACGTTAAAAGAACTGGCACCGGTGCGTTTAATTCGCAATAAATTTTTTAGCGAAGTGCAGGAAGCATACAGCAAATGTGCCACAAGCGATGATTTAAAAGCATTGTTGGGCAGGGCACGTGCAAAACGCGGTATGTTTGAAGGTGATTTGGAAGACGGTGAATTAGAAATTGGTCAGATTGTTGGTTTGATTAACGAAATTAAACCGGTTAGTGAAATAATGCAGGAAATAGTTGCTGATTTTGAACAATCGGTTGCCACAACTTTTTCGTTTTAAAACAATAATAAACTTAAAAAGAAAAGAATATTTTTCAAATATGTTTCTTTTTTTATTAAATTTAGTTCATACATTATAAAGATATCTGTTATGAGTTACTATAAAATTGCCGATTTAGAGCAATATTTCAAACATTATAAAAAATCAGTACGTGAACCTCGAAAGTTTTGGAGTAAAATTGCCGAAGAAAATTTTATATGGTATCAGGCTTGGGATAAGGTTTTTGAGTTTGATATGGACAAAGCCGATATTAAATGGTTTTTAAATGGTAAATTAAATATTACCAAAAACTGTATCGACAGACATTTGTCTAAACGTGGCGATAAAACAGCTATAATATTCGAACCCAATAATCCTTCAGAAGAACCGCAGCATATCAGTTATAACGAATTGTACATGCGTGTTTCTAAAACGGCAAATGTATTAACATCGTTAGGTGTTAAAAAAGGCGATCGTGTATGCATATATCTACCTATGATTCCCGAATTAGCTGTAACCATGCTTGCTTGTGCACGTATTGGTGCAATACATTCTGTTATTTTTGCAGGATTTTCTGATGCTGCTATTCGTTCGCGCGTAGAAGATTGTGGCGCTAAAATTATAATAACTTCAGACGGTGGTTTCCGTGGTGAAAAAACCATTAAAACCAAAGAGGTAGTAGACAAAGCTATTGAAGGATTGCCTTTAGTAGAAAAAGTTTTAGTTGTTAAACGAACAAACGAACCTGTAGCTTTTAACGAAAAAATTGACGTTTGGTTTAATGATCTTTATGATGCCGCCGACTCGACAAATATTGCAACCATTATGGATTCTGAAGATCCACTTTTTATACTGTACACTTCCGGATCTACAGGAAAACCAAAAGGAATGGTGCATACTACGGCTGGATATATGGTTCAAACTGCTTACACCTTTCAAAATGTATTCGATTATAAAGAGGGTGACATTTTTTGGTGTACTGCCGATTTAGGTTGGATCACCGGGCATTCTTATATTTTATACGGATCTTTGTTAAACGGTGCTACAACAGTTATTTTTGAAGGAATACCAACTTATCCAAACCCATCGCGTTACTGGGATATTATCGATAAATATCAAATTACACACTTTTACACCGCGCCAACCGCTATTCGTTCTTTAATGACGAGTGATTATTCGTACGTGGCATCACATAATTTAAATTCGTTACGTGTTTTAGGTTCTGTTGGCGAACCTATTAACGAAGAAGCTTGGCATTGGTTTAACGATTTTATCGGAAAAAAACGATGTCCTATTGTAGATACATGGTGGCAAACAGAAACAGGATCTATTATGATTTCTCCGTTAGCTTGCATAACACCAACAAAACCAACTTATGCAACTTTGCCCATACCGGGAATACAAACGGTTTTAATGGATGAAAAAAACAACGAAATTTCAGGCAACCAAGTTATGGGCAGTCTGTGCGTTAAATTTCCATGGCCGTCTATTGCACGAACCATTTGGGGCGATCACGAACGTTTTGTAAAAACCTATTTTTCTGATTTTCCTGGAACGTATTTTACTGGCGACAATGCCTTGCGTGACGAAGTAGGTTATTACAGAATTACGGGTAGGGCAGACGATGTGGTAATTGTATCGGGGCATAATTTGGGCACAGCACCAATAGAAGATGCTATAAATCAGCATCCGGCTGTAGCAGAATCTGCCGTAGTTGGTTTCCCGCACGATATTAAAGGAAATGCGCTGTATGCTTTTATTTCGTTAAAATTAGAAGGAAGTACTAGAGATCGTGAAAATCTTAAAAAAGAAATAAATCAGTTAATTGCAGATCATTACGGACCAATTGGTAAGCTTGATAAAATACAGTTTGTAAATGATTTACCAAAAACACGTTCAGGTAAAATTTTACGTAGAGTATTAAGATCTATTGCTTTAAATCAGTTAGATAATTTTGGTGATACATCAACCATGATTAACCCTGAAGTTGTAGAAGAAATTTTAAGTAATAGGTTATAATACTATTTTAAAATCCCCGATAAGTTGAATTATCGGGGATTTTTGATATTAACGTACATTATTATTGTATTTCGGCACTTAAACCAGCATCTAACAATGCAGAACACATAGGCACCAAATCTTTTATTTCGCCCGTTTTTACATCGCATTTGCCTTTGTAATGAACCAGTAGGGCACATTGCTCTGCTTGTATAGGTTCGTGTTTACATACTTTTACCAAGGTTTCAATTACATGGTCAAAAGTGTTTACATCATCATTAAAAAGAACAATTGTATTTTGATTACCTAATAATTCTTCAATTTTTACTTCTTCTAAAATTTGTTCCTTCGTACTCATTTTTACTTCTTTATAAATTTTAACGATGCCCAGTTGTTTCTTTCTAACTGATCTTCTAAAAACATATTTTCACGATTGGCAGCTTCTTCAATAGCAGCAATATCTTCGGTATAAAAACCACTGAATAAAATAGTGCCGCCTGTTTTTAATGTTTGCGCATAAGCCTGCATATCGTTTAATAAAATGTTGCGGTTAATGTTGGCAATAACCAAATCGTATTTGTTTGTTTTGTCTGCCAATAAATCAGCATCGCCTTCGTACACATCAATGTTTTTAATGTTGTTGCGTTCGGCATTTTCTATAGAATTTAAATAACACCAGTTGTCAATATCAATGGCATCGGCATGTTTAGCACCTTTCATTAAAGCCAAAATAGCTAAAATGGCAGTTCCGCAACCCATATCTAAAACTTCATTATCTGTAACATTCATGTTTAGTAAATGCTTCATCATCATAAAAGTAGTTTCGTGGTGGCCTGTTCCAAAGCTCATTTTAGGTTCAATCACAATTTCGTATGGGGCATTTTTAGTTTCGTGAAAAGGGGCACGAACATAGCATACACCGTCTACATCAATAGGATCAAAGTTTTTTTCCCATTCTTCGTTCCAGTTAATCTGTTCAATTTCTTCTGTTTGATAAGATATTTTAAATTCGGGGTTAGACATGATGTAGATGTCATTTAAAATATCTTGATTGTGAAGGTGTTCTTGAATGTATGCCGACAATCCTTCTTCTGTTTCAACAAAACTATCAAAATCTAATTCGCCTAATTCTGCCAATAATATATCAGAACCCGGGTCTTTTGGTTCTATTTTAAAATGATACGCAATGTATTTAGATTCCATTTACAATTCCTTAACGATTATTTAATGTTACAATTTTAAACGCTACAAAATTACTCATACTTTTGCATAAATCTTTAATTTGATGTATGAAAAAGGTTATTTTTATATTAAGTATTTTAAGTTTTGGTTGTCTAAATGCACAAATCGATGCTAAAAAAGATAGTTATGAGAATAAAATATCGGCTTTACCGTATTACAGTTATGGTAAGGGATTAGGAATGACTTCGGCAGATAGTTTGTTTCAATTAAATATTCGTTTTAGAATGCAGAACCGTGTAACTTATTACGATTATGAAGATAAAGAATCAAATTACGATGCACAAATTAGAAGACTGCGTTTGCGTTTTGACGGATATGTTGGAAATCCGAAATTTCAATACGCCTTACAATTGTCTTTTTCGCCAGGTGATGTGGGTGAAATAGAAGAAGGCAAAAATTTAAATATTATTCGTGATGCCGCAGTTAGCTACAATCATAATAAGCATTGGAGCTTTTTGTTTGGACAAACCAAATTGCCAGGAAACCGTCAGCGTGTAAATTCATCGGGGTCGTTGCAGTTAACAGATCGTTCTATTAACAATGCACAATTTAATATTGATCGTGATTTTGGATTTCAGGTAAATTATCTGCAACAGAAAAAAGATCAGTTTTCATATACTGTTAAAACGGCTGCAACATCTGGTAACGGACGAAATTGGAGCGGAAAAGATACAAACATAGCCCTAACAGGAAAATTAGAATTGTTACCTTTTGGTACTTTTAAAAAGGGCGGTGAATATTTTGAAGGAGACATTCAGTTTGAAGAAAAACCAAAATTGATGGTTTCGGGGGTATTGCATAAAAATTTTGATGCCATGGCGGCTCGTGGTCAACAAGGATCGGCTTTGTATGAAAGCAGAAACTTACAATCGGTTTTTGTTGATGCTATTGCAAAGTACAGAGGTTGGGCAGGTATGGTAGCTTATATGAACCGTACTACCAACAATCCGCTAACGTATGGTTTAGATGATGACGGTGCTTTACAAAGCAGCTATGTATTTGCAGGCGAAGGGATGGATTACCAGCTAAGTTATACTTTTCCGGTATCGCATTACGAAATTATTGGTCGATTTTCAACTCAAAACGTTGACAATGCCATTTATAAATTGAATGTTCCAGACCAGAAACAATACAGTTTTGGAGTAACAAAATACATTTGGGAACACGCTTTTAAAGTACAGGCCGAAGTTACTTACGACGATTTAAGATACTTTACAGGTGATACCAAAAATAACTGGTATGTACGCTTTCAAATAGAAATTGGAATATAATTATAACTAAATATCTGTTTTTAGTCATAATCTGGTAATGTTAGCAATAATCAACCTGTTATATAATTTATCTTCGAAATAACTATAGCTGAGTTTGTAAAAATTCGTTCAGAGATAGCTGTAGATGTTTTTTTGATTTTGGATATTACCCAAAAAATTCCATTTGGCATTACTGATGGTAATATGAGCCTATTTTGACGTTGTTTACTTGGTTTATTTATTTATTTATTTATTTATTTATTTATTTATTTATTTATTTATTTATTTGATTTTAGATATGTGAAGTTCTACAAAATTTAAAAAAAAATCAGCATATGAAGTGCTTTTGTCAGTAAAAACGAATCTTTGATTATTAATAGATTTTTTCCTTGTATCGTTTATTTTGTCCGAAAGATAAGTTCTAAAAACTTTAGCTTTAAAATAGCGAACGTGCTTTTTATGTTTGCCTGTTTTCAAATCTTCTAGCGCAGTGCTTTCTTCAATCAGGGTTTTGTACAGTCCCTTTCCAACGAATCTCTTTTTCTTGCTCTATTTCCAGATGATTCAACCGTAAAATAATCCTCATTAAACTCTATCATTCCTTCTAATGTATATCAGGTATTTCTGTTACACATTCTCAACTTGTGAATTATTGTCCAATTGCAGAGAAGTTACTCATCACGAACATGGCTTTGTATCAAGTCAAAAACACAAGATTAGGACTTTGCATAATGGTTCCGCTACGTAAGCTGATGTGTCTTCTACATTTTTTACGCTCATATGTTTATACACCTTTTATTCTAAAGAATTTAGGGATATTCAAATTTTTGTAATCAAATAATTTGTAAATTGTGACTTAAATTATACTTGTATTTGAAAACACTCAAGAAAATTGTGGGATATTTTTTGTTAGTTGTCGGCTTTTTGGTAATTTATCTGCTTTTAGCCACTGCCGCAGCGTATGTTCCTGTGAATAAAGACCAGTCCGATTTCAAAGATCAGAATCTGTCTGTATATATTTTAACCAACGGGGTGCATACCGATATTGTAGTGCCTTATTTTAACGAGGTGTACGATTGGCGCACCTATCTTGATCCAACTTTAACGCCGTCTAAACGAATTGCTGCTCAATGGGTTGCTTTTGGTTGGGGCGATAAAGGTTTTTATCTGCAAACACCCGAATGGAAAGATTTAAAAGCTTCGGTAGCATTTAATGCGGCGTTTGGTTTAAGTGAATCTGCCATGCATGTTACCTATTACGATAAACTGAAAACCGATAGCGACTGTATCGAAATTAAATTGAACAAAGAACAATACCAGCGATTGTGTAACTACATTTTAAACAGGTTTGATACCGAAAATAATAAATTGGTTTTGGTAGAAACCGATCAGAATTACGGCTTAAACGATGTTTTTTACGAAGCAAAAGGCAGATATAGTTTGTTTTATACCTGCAATACATGGGCAAACAACGTATTAAAATCGGCAAATTTAAAAGCATCTTTGTTTACACTTTGGGATAAAGGAATTTTTTACCACTACAGAAAATAACAGTCTGCATTTTTTTGATAGTACATAAAAAGGTATTATCTTGTATATACTTTATAAAACACATTAATCACTTATTTTAAATAGTTAGCCTATAATTGGTACAGCAGTTATATGATATTTCTTAGATGACTTGCAATCTGTAACCTAAAGCTCATAACGAGTTTAATAAAAAGAGGAGCTTTTAAAGCTTGTCTTTTAAAACAATTTATACCAAAACAATCCGCTATGATAAAAGAAAAATTTAAAGGTATATTTAATTTATTCAAGGTTTCTGTGAATGAATTTTTAAATGACAACTGTATTAAATTCAGTGCGTCTTTATCGTATTTTACTATTTTTTCTATTCCACCACTTGCAATTCTCGTAATTTCATCTGCGGGATATTTTTTTGGGGAAGAAGCTGTTCGTGGCGAATTTTTTGGTCAGATACAGAATCTGGTGGGAGACAAGGCAGCATTTCAAATTCAGGAAGCCATAAAAAACATCAAATTATCTAATAATTTAAGCATTGCGACCATTATAGGGGCAATTACACTGCTTTTTTCGGCATCGGGTATTTTTGCCGAAATTCAAAGTTCTATTAACTACATTTGGGAACTAAAACCCAAGCCCAAAAAAGGAATTATACGCTTTATTGTCAACAGGTTGCTTTCTTTTTCAATGATTGGTGCATTAGGGTTTGTATTGTTGGTAAGTTTGATGATAAATTCGGTAATCGATTATTTGTACGATCAGTTAAGCAGTCTTTTTCATGATAATACCGTACTTGTAGCCTCGTGGATCAATACAGGAGTGGTAGCAATCATCATCACCATTATTTTTGGATTTATATTTAAAACCTTGCCCGACGGAAAATTAGGTTGGAAAGAAACCTTGGTTGGTTCTGGTTTTACGGCTGTTTTGTTTATGATTGGCAAATGGGCAATAGGCTTGTATTTGGGAAATTCGGCGCAGTTGGATCTTTATGGTGCAGCCGGATCTGTGCTTATAATTTTGGTGTGGGTGTACTATTCGGCAATCATCTTGTATTTTGGCGCGGTTTTTACTAAAAACTATTCCGAAATGTACGGTAAACCCATAAAACCTAATAATTATACTGTAAGGGTTATCTATAAAGAAGAAGAAGTGAAGTTTGCAAAAACCGATGCAGAAATTAATGATAAATTAGCTTCAAACGAAAAATAAAGACTTTTAAATCTGTAATATTTTCTGTATTTTTACGAAAATTCATTACATTTTATGCTACAAGAATCTCAGTATACTGAAGATAACATCCGATCGCTCGATTGGAAAGAACATATTCGTACACGTCCGGGAATGTATATTGGTAAATTAGGCGACGGTTCATCGCCCGATGACGGTATTTATATCCTTATAAAAGAGGTACTTGATAACTGTATCGATGAATTTGTGATGGGTGCCGGTAAAACGATCGAAGTCACTGTGAAAGACCGTATGGTTTCCGTACGCGATTACGGTCGAGGCATTCCATTGGGTAAGGTTGTAGAAGTAGTTTCACGTATGAATACCGGTGGAAAGTACGATTCTAAAGCCTTTAAAAAATCGGTCGGTTTAAACGGGGTAGGTACCAAAGCGGTAAATGCCCTGTCGTCTTTTTTTAGAGTAGAATCGGTTCGAGACAACCAACAGAAAGCAGCCGAATTCAGTGCCGGAAATCTTACTTTAGAAGAAGAATTGGTTGAAACCACCAAACGTAAAGGTACCAAAGTGACCTTTTTGGCAGATGATACCATCTTTAAAAATTACAAGTTTCGAAACGATTATATTGTTCGAATGCTTAAAAATTACTGTTATTTGAACAAAGGACTGACCATTATTTACAATGGGGAAAAATTTGTTTCAGAAAACGGTTTAAAAGATTTATTGCAAGAAACCATTGCCGAAGATGATATGATCTATCCGATCATTCATCTTTCTGGTAATGATATAGAAATTGCGGTTACACACAGTAAAACACAGTATTCAGAGGAGTATTATTCTTTTGTAAACGGACAGAATACCACGCAGGGCGGTACGCATTTAACAGCTTTTAAAGAAGCTATTGTACGAACAGTTAAGGAGTTCTACAATAAAAACTTTGAAGCGTCGGATATCCGTAAATCCATCGTTTCGGCTATTTCGTTAAAGGTAGAAGAACCAGTCTTTGAATCACAGACCAAGACTAAATTGGGTTCAACCGATATGGGACCCGATCTGCCTACCGTGCGTACCTTTGTAAACGATTTTATTAAAACCAATCTCGATAACTTTTTACATAAAAATCCGGAAGTTGCCGATGCCTTGTTGCGCAAGATTCTTCAGGCAGAACGTGAACGCAAAGAATTGTCGGGTATTCGTAAGCTGGCAAAAGATCGAGCTAAAAAGGCTTCTTTGCACAACAAAAAATTGCGCGATTGCCGGGTGCATTTAACCGATGCCAAGAATCCGCGTAGTTTAGAAAGTACCTTGTTTATAACCGAGGGAAATTCGGCTTCGGGTTCTATTACCAAATCGCGCGATGTGAATACGCAGGCGGTTTTTAGTTTGCGCGGAAAGCCGTTGAACACTTATGGTATGACCAAAAAAATTGTCTACGAAAACGAAGAGTTCAACTTGTTGCAGGCAGCGTTAAATATTGAAGAAGATTACGAAGATTTGCGTTACAACAACATTGTACTGGCAACCGATGCCGATGTAGATGGTATGCATATTCGTTTGTTGATGATTACGTTTTTCTTGCAGTTTTTTCCCGAATTGATAAAAGAAGGACATTTATATATTTTGCAAACGCCCTTATTCCGTGTTCGTAATAAAAAGAAAACGATTTATTGTTATTCTGAACAAGAACGAATCAATGCCATTGAAGAATTAAAACCCAAACCAGAAATTACCCGATTTAAAGGATTGGGTGAAATTTCACCCGATGAGTTTAAGAATTTCATAGGTCAGGATATTCGTTTAGAACCGGTGATGTTAGATAAAGCATCGTCTATCGAAAAGTTATTAGAGTTTTATATGGGTAAGAATACGCCTGACCGTCAGGAGTTTATCATTGATAACTTAAAGGTTGAGTTAGATAAGGTGGAGTAAGTTTTAAGACGAATTAAATTGTTGCGAAGGATACGAAAAAGAAGATTAACATATTACTGTTAACAGCATAATAAAACAATGAACAACGAAGAAGAGTTTAACGAAGAATTGGAAACGGGTAATCACGAAAACGAGTTAAATCATCAGGATTTAACTAATACAGAAACCGAAACCATTAAAAAGGTTACCGGAATGTACGAAGATTGGTTTCTTGAATATGCTTCGTATGTTATTTTAGAACGTGCAGTTCCTGCTATTGAAGACGGTTTTAAACCAGTTCAGCGCCGAATTATGCACTCTATGAAAGAGTTAGACGATGGACGTTACAACAAAGTAGCAAACATTGTTGGGCATACCATGCAGTACCATCCGCACGGCGATGCCAGTATTGGCGATGCCATGGTACAGATTGGTCAGAAAGATTTGTTGATTGATACGCAAGGTAACTGGGGAAACATACTAACGGGCGACGAGGCCGCAGCGTCGCGTTATATCGAAGCGCGTTTAAGTAAATTCGCTTTAGATGTTTTGTATTCGCCTAAAATTACACCTTGGCAACTGTCGTACGATGGTCGTAGAAACGAACCTATTAATTTGCCTGCTAAATTTCCCATATTATTGGCACAAGGAGGCGAGGGGATTGCTGTAGGTTTATCGACTAAAATTTTACCGCACAACTTTTTAGAATTAATCGATGCATCGATCAAAATTCTTAAAGGTAAATCGTTTGTGTTGTATCCCGATTTTGCTACTGCAGGTATTGCCGATGTTTCTAATTACAACGATGGAGCTCGCGGAGGGCGTGTACGTGTACGTGCCCGAATTTCACAGTTAGATAAAAACACATTAGTAGTTAAAGAAATACCTTTCTCAACTACTACTACTAATCTGATTGATAGTATTTTAAAGGCGAATGAAAAAGGTAAAATTAAGATTAAAAAAGTGGAAGATAACACGTCTTCTGATGTCGAGATTTTAATTCATTTGCCACCAGGTGTTTCGCCCGATAAAACCATTGACGCCTTGTATGCTTTTACAAATTGCGAGGTATCTATCGCTCCATTAGGCTGTGTTATTCAGAACAACAAACCCTTGTTTACCGGTGTTTCAGATATGCTGAAACAGTCAACAGACCGCACGGTTGATTTGTTAAAGCAAGAGTTAATCATTGAACTGGGCGAGTTAGAAGAACAATGGCATTTTTCATCTTTGGAACGCATCTTTATCGAAAACCGAATCTATCACGATATCGAACAGGAAGAGACATGGGAAGGGGTGATTGAGGCTATTGACAAAGGATTAAAGCCGCATACCAAGCATTTAAAACGTGCCGTTACAACCGATGATATTGTTCGATTAACCGAAATACGAATCAAACGCATTTCCCGTTTCGATTTGGATAAAGCACAGGAAAAATTAGATGCTTTGGAAGGCGATATCGAAAAAGTAAAATACAATATTGAGCATATTATTGATTTTACTATTTCATTCTTCACCACCTTAAAAGAAAAGTACGGTAAAGGGAAAGAGCGCAAAACCGAATTACGCAATTTTGATAATATCGAGGCTACCAAAGTAGTTTTACGAAACCAAAAGCTGTATGTAAATAAAGAAGAAGGTTTTATTGGAACCAGTTTGCGAAAAGACGAATACATTGGCGATTGTTCTGATATTGATGATGTAATTGTGTTTTTACGCGACGGCAGCATGATTGTTTCTAAAATTGAAGAGAAAAAGTTTGTGGGTAAAGACATTATTCACGCTGCCGTATTTAATAAAAACGATAAACGTACTATTTACAACATGATTTACCGCGATGGTAAAGCCGGCAGTTCGTATGTAAAACGTTTCAATGTTTCGGGTGTAACTCGCGATAAGGTGTACCCTTTAACACAGGAAAAGCCAGGATCGCAAGTGTTGTATTTTTCGTGCAATCCCAATGGAGAGGCAGAGGTGGTTACCATTTTATTAAGACAATTAAGCAACATTAAAAAGTTGAAATTCGATTTAGATTTTGCCGAACTATTAATAAAAGGTCGCGTTTCTAAAGGAAATCTCGTTACTAAATATCCAATTAAAAAAATAGAATTAAAAGAAAAGGGAATTTCTACCTTACGTCCTCGTAAAGTTTGGTTTGATGATACGGTGCATCGATTAAATGTAGATGGACGAGGGGAGTTGTTGGGTGAATTTAAACCCGAAGATCGTTTGCTGATTATCACTCAAAGTGGTAAGGCTAAAACCATTATTCCCGAACTAACCACGCATTTTGACGACGATATTATTGTGTTGGAAAAATGGATTCCGAACAAACCCATTTCAGCCATTTATTTTGATCCTGAAAAAGACAAGTATTTTGTAAAGCGTTTCCTTATAGAATCAATTACAAAAGAAGAATCGTTTATTTCGGAACATCCACATTCTAAATTAGAAATTGTGTCGACAGATTACCGTCCGGTTGCCGAAATTCTGTTTGCTAAACATAAGGGAATCGAAAAAGAATCGTTAACATTAAACTTTGAAGAATTTATTTCGGTAAAAGGTATTAAAGCACAAGGAAATCAGCTTACTAGCGATAAAATAAAAATGATTAATTTGCTAGAATCATTACCTTACGAAGAAGAAGTTCAAGAAACCGAAGAGGCTCAGGATTTTATTGATACTGTAGATGAAAGTTCGTTAACAATTGAAGATGATGGACAAATTGGATTTAATCTGGATTAGTATAGATAATTTAATATAATTCAACCGAAAAAGTGACGCTATGAATTTTATACTTTTAGACGATCATCCTTTTATATTGGAAGGCTATACAAATATCATAAAACAAAATTATCCTAAAAGTACCATTGTAAAATTGGCTAATTGTAAAGAAGTTTATGATTATTTTGAAAAAGTGCCACAAGCGAAACTAACCGACATAGCCTTAATTGATTATAATATTCCTAGTTACGACGAAAAGAATATTAAAAACGGAATTGATGTAGCTAAATTGGTTCGTAAAATAATACCTTACTGTAAAATAATTTTGTTAAGTGCCCATACAGAAAAAATTTATATTTTAGATATTATTAAAAATGCCAAACCCGATGGTTTTTTTACGAAAGGTGAGCTTACACCAGAAAATTTAAAGGTACTTATAGAAGATGTTTGGAGGCACGAAAAAGCGTACAGTGAATTTGTTCAAGATACGTTGAATGAATCATTAGACGACAAATCGTTAATAGATGATTACAACAGGCAGATATTATATTTGCTCTCAAAAGGTTATAAAATAATTGAATTAGATAAAATTATTCCCTCGTACAGCGCCATTCAAAAACGTATCGCAAAAATGAAACAGGTAATGAAAGTAAACGATGATAAAGGCTTGGTGAAAGCAGCCATACAGTTAGGCTACTTGTCTTGAATATAGGTGATCATTTTGCTCACATTTTGTTAAGTTTTAACGTTGTTTTATCATTCTAATTTTTTTGCTCCTACATTTGTTACAAGTTTGAACCGTATTAAATTATTGGGCAAAAATAATTAGGGAATATAAAGTTATCACGTTTTTTATAGGTTAGATTAGGTTTAGAACGTATATGTTGTTTTGTTGATTACTTAAAGGTTTAAACAAAAATCCTGCTTGTACAGCAGGATTTTTTTTATTAATTTTGTAACTCTTTTTGGGGCCGATCGGTTTTGACAGCGAGTGGAATTGAAAAGTAAGCACGTCGAGCGCTCATACACAGCTCGTTAATATCATGAATGAACTTTTTTTTACACGGCGAAGAAAACTACGCTTTAGCTGCTTAATTCTGAATTATAGTAAGATCAAGCCTTTGTCCTATTAGATAGGAAAGCTGAATTCCTTAAAAAAGCCTTGATTTATGGCGTTTTGAAATAAGGAACCGTAAAAATAAATCTAGGACAGATAGTATCTCGGAAGCTGTCCGAAATCTAAAGAGGTTAAGCATAAGGTGGCTGTTTTTGGCAAAGCTTTATGACGAAAATTTAAACAGAAACTAAACGTGTAGAAAGCTCTTTGATTGCTTGTTTGGACCAGGGTTCGATTCCCTGCGGCTCCACATAAATAAAACATAACGCATTGATTTTTAAATCAATGCGTTTTTTTATACTGATAAGATTCACGAAACTTTCAAATTAACCTTATTAGAGTTAATGATATAGATTTTACATTATCCTAAAAAAGCCTGCATCATCCAAATGTCTTTTTCTTGTTCGGTAATTAAATCGCTCATCATAGAATTGGTTCCTTCGTCGTTAATTTCGCCTGCTTTCTCTAAAATTTCACGTTCTATAGGCAGTAAAGCTGCTAACGATTTTATAATAACATCAACAGCTTCGTCATCATTCGTTACATTCTTTGCAATTTTCAACGTGTTGTTTTTCAAATAATCATCAAACGTATGTAGCGGTGTTCCACCTAAAGTTAAAACACGTTCGGCAATTTCATCAATTCTTAACTGTGCCTGGTTGTAAAGTTCTTCAAATTTAACATGTAGTTCAAAAAAACGTTTTCCGCGAATGTTCCAGTGTAACCCACGCAGATTTTGATAATACACCTGAAAATTAGACAATAACACGTTTAAAAGTTCAATGTTCTCTTTTGTTTGTTTTTGTGGCAGTCCTAAAATATTCATAACCTTATTTTTTAAAATTGTACTATCAAATTTACAAATAAATAAACGATATTTGTATAAGTTCTATTGATAGTATCAATGATTCAATAGTTAAAATCTTTAAAAATGACCATTACCCAACTAAATTATGTGCTTGCCGTAGCCGAATATCTAAATTTTACCGTTGCCGCAGAAAAATGCTTTGTTACGCAGCCTACATTAAGTATGCAGATCCAAAAATTGGAAGAAGAATTGGAAATTAAAATTTTTGACCGAAACAAAAAACCGATTCAGTTAACCGAAGTAGGTAAAAAAATTGTTGAACAGGCTAAAAATATAGTAAACGAAGCCGACCGTATTCAAGATATAGTAGAACAGCAAAAAGGGTTTATTGGTGGCGATTTTAAGGTGGGAATTATTCCTACCGTTATGCCTACCTTACTGCCTATGTTTCTAAAAAGCTTTATTAGAAAATATCCTAAAATAAATTTAATTGTTGAAGAGCATAATACCGAAGAAATTATTAGCAGATTGCAGAAAGGACAGTTAGATGCCGCTATTGCAGCAACGCCTTTAAACGAGAACGAGCTAAAAGAAATTGTGTTGTACTACGAACCTTTTGTGGGTTATTTTCCGGAAGAATTTCGTGGTGGTTTAAAAGAACTGACTCCAGATGATTTGAATATTAACGATATTCTACTTTTACAAGACGGACATTGTTTTACCAATGGAATTTTAAACATTTGTAAAGCATCAAAGTTAGATCCAAATCGTAGGTTTGAACTTACTTCGGGCAGTTTTGAAACACTGATAGGTCTGGCGAACGGGGGGTTGGGGGTAACCTTGCTGCCGTATCTGCATACCTTACATTTGGGAGAAAAAGATCGAAAGAATGTTATTGAATTTGCCGATCCCAAACCATCGCGCGAGGTAAGTTTGATCTTTCCGAAAAACGAACTAAAAATTCATATTGTAGATGCACTGCGACAAACAATCTCGGGAATCGTAAAAGGTGCTATTGCTTTTCAGGATGTTGCTATTGTAAGCCCCAAGCTTGCTAAATGAGCATATAAAAACAAAGAAGGATGGGTAATTCCATCCTTCTTTATTAAAAAAATACTACAATATCTTCTAATTCGCTTTTGTTTTTAGTGAAATCGGCAATCCATTCTTTTAGCTTGTCTATTTCAAACGGAAGCAGAAATGCAATTGCTTTGGTAATTTCTTTTAAAAAAAGGTCTTTATTAAAACTTACTTTTTCTAAAATTTTTATAGTGTGGTTTAACTGTTCGGTCATAGTTTGTAATTTTATATAAATATAGCAAAGCAATTAGGTTTATAAAAAATATTTAGATTTTTTTAACAGCTACAGTCATTTCCCTTTTTCCTGGTGGGCCTGGGACTTTACTAACTTTAAACCCTAATTCTTTTAATCTGCGGTTAACAATTCCTTTACATGCATAGGTTACAAAAATACCTTGTGGATTTAAATAATTGTAAGCTTGCTGCAATATTTCTGTTGACCATAGTTCGGTTTGATAATCGTATCCGAATACATCAAAATAAATGATGTCGAATTTTTTATTGGTTGAAAAATTTTCAATTTTACAGAAATGTTTCAACAGACTGAAATATTCGGTTACATTACGAGGTGTATCTGTTGGAATTTCGTGCAATGTTTGTAACGATATTGGTGTTTCTACAAAATCGTTATAATTCAATAAGCAAAATTCATCTTTTGTTAACGGATAGGCTTCTACACTTTCATAAATGATCTTTTTATGATTTTTAATAGCAAATTCAAGTGTTAACAAGGCATTTAAACCGGTACCGAAACCAAATTCTAAAACATTTATAACTTCTTTGTCAATTAATTCTATTCCGTTTTTAATGTATACGTGAGCAGATTCCTGAACAGCTCCGTGCTTGGAATGAAAAGTTTCACCCATTTCCTTAACAAATAAAGAGTGCGAACCGTCTTCGGTAACTATAATTTCACGATTCATTAAGGAATAAGTAATTTTTTAATTCGTGGAATGGGTCCGCCACATTTTTTTGAATGACATTCTAAACATTGGTTTACCATATTATTAAAACGCTCTTTTGCCTGAGCAGGATCGGTATAAATTGCTTTTTGAGCTTCAATGAATTGTATTGCCTGATCGTTAAAAAACAAATCGCGGTCACTTGCTTCTGTTAAAACGGCTGTATGCAGTTTATTGAAAGCTTCAGGGTAACTGCCCAAATCTTGGTTGTTAGCAATGCGCTCTTTAAGCTGTGTGTTGTAAGCGTACATTTGTTCCATTAAAGCTGCCATTTCAGACATTTCGTACATCTGAAATTTTGATGAGGAACTTACACTGTCTTTAAGAGTTACTGCTTCGTTTTTTTCGTTTGTTTGCTTACAACTTGTAATAACAGCAAGTGTTAAGGCAATAAAAACTGTTTTTTTCATTATTTGTTAGCTGCAATTAAAACTCCGTCTGCCATGAAACGATAGTTTTTAGATGGTTGTGTAATCTGATCTATTTCGGCTTGTGTTTTACCAGCATCTTTTGCTTCGTGTTTTAATTGATCTACAGAAGTTTCTTCAATAAAGGCCTTACCCGAAACTATTGCTGTATGGTTTTCTGCACCTTCTTTAGGAACAAAAAAAGCATAGTCTTTAAACTTTACAAAAGCTTCTTTCTCGTTGGCAAGATTTAAAGTCATCCAACAACCTTTTTTCTTACAGGTAGCTTTAATTTCCGATGCAAATTTAACATCCAACGTATCAGTAGGTTTCATGCTTTCGTATTTTGCCAGCATTTCTTCTTTGGTAATGGCGTTTTCTTTCGTAATACTGTCACCAAAAGCCTGATAATCAATTTTGTTTTCGGTAGTATCTATAACATTCTCGGTAGTTACAATTTCTTTTTTATTGCAGGCAATCATTACAGATGCTGTTGCAAAAACAATTAAAGTTTTTTTCATGATTAAAAATTTTTACAAATATAAAAATAGTAAACTAAAAACGGGCTAGTTAACTTTATTTCAGCTAATTTATTAAAACTTAATAGAATTAAAATATTTATAGTAATAATCAATTTTTGTTATAAATTATATAATACAACCTGTTTGTAAAGGAATTTTTTTTCTAAATTTGTAATGTTTAAAAACAACATAACAAATTTTAAAGAGTAAAAGTAAAAATGGATTCAAACATTTTAAGCAACTTAAAACTAACAAAAGTAGCAGTTTCTAAAATTGATACGTTTGATTTTGAAAATGTGAAATTTGGTGGAAAATTTACTGATCACATGTTAGTTTGTGAGTATAAAAACGGTAAATGGGGCGATTTGGAAATTAAGCCTTATGCACCAATTACGTTAGATCCTTCTGCAAGGGTTTTTCATTACGGTCAGGCAATTTTTGAAGGTATGAAAGCTTATAAGGAAGAAAACAACGATATTTGGATGTTTAGACCCGATCAGAATTTTGAGCGTTTCAATAAATCGGCTATCCGTTTGGCTATGCCTGCGATTGATGAAACTCGTTTTATTGGAGGTTTAAAAGAATTAATCAGCATTGAAAAAGAATGGGTTCGTAAAGGTTTGGGTAATTCTTTATATATCCGTCCGTTTATGATTGCTACCGAAAGCGGTGTTATTGCAAGCCCGTCAAACGAATTTTTATTCTGTATTCTTTTATCGCCTGCTAAATCGTACTATTCAGGTAAAATTAAAGTTCAAATTGCCGATTATTACAGTCGCGCTGCAAATGGCGGTATAGGTGCTGCTAAAGCTGCAGGTAACTATTCTGCACAGTTTTATCCTACAAAATTAGCACAAGAAGCCGGATTTAATCAGGTAATCTGGACCGATTCTACACATACTCATTTAGAAGAATCTGGAACAATGAATGTGTTCTTTAGAATAAACAATACATTGTACACAGCGCCAACATCTGATCGAATTTTAGATGGTGTTACAAGAAAAAGTTTAATTAAACTGGGGGAACATTTAGGTTACGATATTAAAATTGAACCGGTAAAAGTTGATTTTATTGTGGATGCTGCCAAAAACGGTACGTTAAAAGAAATTTTTGGTGCAGGAACAGCTGCTGTTGTAAACCAGATCGAAGGTTTTGCATATAAAGATCAATACTATCAGTTGCCAGAAATGGCAGACGAAGATTCGTATGCTTTACAACTTAAAAATGCATTGACGAAACTGCAAAATAAATTAGCAGACGATCCGTTTAACTGGACCGTTAAAATATAATGAAGAAGCTTGCGTTTGCAAGCTTTTTTTATGTGCTAAATTGGTTATATTTGTATAAAAGTATAAAAAAGTATGTTTTCACAAGGTCAGATTATTTTTGCACTGTTATTCGTTATTGTTTTTGTAATTATTATGATTATCATGTACCGCAAAGATTTAAAAATGCATAAAATTTATTACAAAGGCAGTTTGTGGGTACTGCTTACTTTTTTGTTGTTTTTAGCATTACTTTTTGTCCTTAAAATCACCTTAAAACATTAACCATCTATGAAAATTTTAAAGTACGTTGTTATCATTGCTGCATTGGCAGTTGTTTTTTTAACCGTTTACATTGCAACAGGTAAAAGTGAATATGAATTTAGTGTAAGTAAAAAAACAGAACTTTCTAATCAGCGATTGTTTAGATATGTTGATAATTTGCAGAATTTTGGTGATTGGAATCCGTGGAACGATAATATAGATAATTTTAAATTAGATTCTATATACAAAGGGAAAGACGCAAAAGTTACCTGGAATGGAAACGAGGCTTCTGTTGTTAGATCTATTCCTAATGATACTATTTTCTTAAAAATGAATATTTCTGGTAACGATTATGATACCAAAATGTATTTTGATGAAGTAAACGGAACAACAACCGTTCATTGGAATGTGAAAGGGAATTTATCTTTTAGCGAAAAATTCAAGTTGTTTTTTCAAGGAACACCAAAAACCATGATTGCACCTGTTTTTGAAGAAGGTTTAGTAAAAATTGATAAAAACATTACAGAAAATCTTAAAAAGTTTTCTATTAAAAACGAGGGCATCACTACGATACCTGAAATGTTTTACATTAAACAAACAGTAGAATCAAACATTGAAGATTTAGGCGATAAAATTTTTCAGAGTATGGAGCACATGAATAATTTTGCTAAAAACTTTGAATTGGAACCTTACGGATCTCCGTTTACTGTGTTCGAAAATATCAATGTTCTTTCAGGAAATGTTCGTTATTCGGTTTGTTTGCCTATTAAAAATTTCTTTAGCACGGCAGAAGGCAGCGATGTAATCTGTGAAAAAATTCCTGCTTTTCATGGGTATAAAACGGTTTTAACTGGTGACTATATGCACAGTGATAAAGCTTGGACAGAAGTTAAAAAAGAAATTGCAGCTAAAAATTTAACGCAACGTGCCGATATCAAACCAATATCAATTTATAAAACTTCGATTTTAACCACACAGAAATCAAATGAATGGGTTACCGAATTTATTATACCTGTGAACGAAACGGTGGTTCCAATTGTTGACACACCCACCACAACAGATACTTTATCAGTTACCCGAAAATAAAATTAAAGCTTCCTTTTGGAAGCTTTTTTTTATTGTTTTTAGACAAGAGAAAAATCTTTAATTGCAATATAATTCTTAACTCTATTTATTGTTTACAATCACTTTTTAGACTGTTGTATTGGTATTCTTATGAAAGTTTTGCGATACTAAAAATATGTTTAAAAATGTTTGTACAAAAAAAACTCCAACCGTTTAAGTTGGAGTTCTTTAGTTTTATATTAAATCGTAAACGAACCGTTTGTTTTAATTTCTGGTTCATTGTTTTGCTCTTGTTCAGGTTGTCTTGGTAAATCACCTTTCATTAAGAACGAAATTACGTCTTTATTAATGCTTTGCATAGTATCTTTAAACAAGTTAAAAGCTTCGAACTTATAAACCAATAAAGGATCTTTTTGTTCGTGTACGGCTAACTGAACAGATTGTTTTAATTCGTCCATTTTGCGTAAGTGCTTTTTCCAAGCTTCGTCAACAATAGAAAGAACAATGTTTTTCTCGAAATCGTTAATCAACGTTTTTCCTTCTGTTTCAAATGCTTTGTTTAAATCGGTAACAACGTTTATGGTTTTAATTCCATCGGTAAACGGAACAACCATACGTTCGTAACCACCGTTTTCGTGTACATTTTTAATTACTTTAAATGCTTCAACGGCACTTTCGTCACATTTAGCAACATATTTTTTATAAGCGGCTTCGTATAACTTATCTGTTAATTCAGCATCACTTAATCTGTTAAAATCATCTGCCGTAACAGGAGATTCCATTCCGAAAATCTTAATTAAATCGTATTCGAAATTTTTAAAATCGTTTCCTATTTTGTTTCCTTCAACCAAATAATCACATAAATCGAACATCATATTGGCGATATCAACTTTTAAACGATCTCCGTGTAATGCATGACGACGACGTTTGTAAACAACCTCACGTTGTGCATTCATTACATCATCATACTCTAACAAACGTTTACGAACACCAAAGTTGTTTTCTTCAACGCGTTTTTGTGCACGTTCTATTGATTTGGTCATCCAAGAATGCTGAATAACTTCGCCTTCTTTTAAGCCCATTCCGTCCATAATCTTCGCAACACGCTCTGATCCGAACAAACGCATTAAATTATCTTCTAAAGAAACATAGAATTGAGAAGAACCAACATCACCCTGACGACCCGCACGACCACGTAACTGACGGTCAACTCGACGAGAATCGTGACGTTCTGTACCAATAATTGCCAAACCACCAGCATCTTTTACTTCTGCAGTTAACTTGATATCGGTACCACGACCAGCCATGTTTGTTGCAATGGTAACAACTCCCGGATTTCCTGCTTCTTCTACAATTTGCGCTTCCTGCTTATGTAATTTTGCATTTAATACGTTGTGTTTAATACCGCGCATTTTTAACATACGGCTTAATAATTCTGAGTTTTCTACCGAAGTTGTACCGATTAATACCGGACGGCCTGCTTGTGATAATTCTACAACATCATCAATCACCGCATTGAATTTCTCACGGATGGAACGATAAATTTTATCTTCACGATCTTCACGTGCCATTGGGCGGTTGGTTGGAATTTCAACAACGTCTAATTTATAAATTTCCCAAAGTTCGCCTGCTTCTGTAATTGCAGTACCTGTCATACCAGCCAATTTGCTGTACATACGGAAATAGTTCTGTAAGGTAACGGTTGCAAATGTTTGGGTAGCAGCTTCAATTTTTACGTTTTCTTTAGCTTCGATTGCTTGGTGTAAACCGTCTGAATAACGACGACCATCCATAATACGACCGGTTTGCTCGTCAACAATCATTACTTTATTATCGACAACAACGTATTCCGAATCTTTTTCGAACAATGCGTATGCTTTTAATAACTGGGTTAATGTGTGGATGCGTTCTGATTTTACACCGAAATCTTGGAATAAAGTTTCTTTTTTCTCTGACATTTCTTCGGCAGAAATGTTCAGTTTTTCAATTTTGGCAATTTCGGTTCCGATATCTGGAAGTACAAAGAAGTTTTCGTCCATTCCTTGTGATAATGCCTTGATACCGTTATCTGTTAATTCTACCTGATTGTTTTTCTCGTTGATAACGAATAATAAACCTTCATCTACCTTTTTCATTTCGCGGTTGTTATCCTGCATAAAATGATTTTCGGTTTTTT
>JBEBXO010000018.1:0-41159 GCA_040391585.1 Paenimyroides ummariense
CTGAGCTACAGAGGCGACTCATTTACGGTTGCAAATATACTGCTGTTTTTTGATTCTGCAAGGGTTTCCGTAACTTTTTTGTCTATTTTTTTTAACTACAATGCGTTAATTTTTTCAACCAACTGATTTGCAGTTTCTTCTAAATCTGAATAGATTGCTTTAAAATGTGCTTTTTTATTTTCAGCCTTTCTATCGTTTACACGCTCTATCAAAGAGTCAAATTTACCAATTGCTTCATCTATAATTGCTTGCGACTGATCTGTTGCTTTTCCTGCTGTAGACATCTCCCAAATGTAAACTGCTTCAATAATATCGCCCAATACAAAATTGATATCTTTTTTTAAGTTTCTAACGTTTGCCATGATAATGATTATTATAATTTATTAATAAATACTTCTAATAAGGTTGCATTGCCTTGTAATACAAAATTGCTTAACTGTGCCGGTACCAAAACCGTATCGCCTTGTTTTATTTCAAAACGTTCGTTTGGTGTTACCAATGCGGCGTTTCCTTCAGTGCAAATATACACCAAAAAACAGTCAGTACTTTTAACTATATCATACGAAGTAGTTAAAGCAATAATATTGGTGGTAAAAAAAGGGCAATCGATTAAATTTACAGACTGATCTTCTTTTTTTAAATAATTAATTTTTGGATTTTTCTTACGGTAATCAATTGCTTCTAATGCCAAATCAACATGCAATTCTCTTTCATTTCCATTATCATCTACCCTATCCCAATCGTAAACTCTGTAAGTAATATCCGATGTTTGTTGAATTTCTGCTAATAATATCCCACCACCAATAGCATGAATAGTTCCGGTTTCAATAAAAAAAACATCGCCTTTTTTTACATAATATCCCTGTAAAACGCTTGGCAGGCTTTTATTTTTTAAATGATCTAAATATTCTTCAGGAGAACTATTTTCTTTAAACCCTAAAATAATACGAGCATTTTCGTCGGCCTGCATTACATACCACATTTCGGTTTTTCCGAAAGAATTATGGCGTTTTTTTGCCAATTCATCGTTAGGGTGCAGTTGTATAGACAAATCGGTTTTGGCATCTAAAAACTTAAATAACAAAGGAAACTGTTTGCCGTATTTTTGATACACTTTTGTCCCTAATATTTCATCTGGATACAAATCAATCAATTCTGCCAACGATTTTTCTTTGTAAATACCGTTTGTTACCGTATTTATGTCGGTATCAATCATAGAGATTTCCCAACTTTCTCCGATATTATCGTTTAAAAGCTGTTTTCCTAACGACTGTAATTTGTTACCGCCCCAAATACGCTCTTTTAAAATAGGCTGAAATTGCAGGGGATAACTTTTAAAAGTGGTAGTGTTGGGCTGATTATTTATATGTTGTTTAATGGAATTCAATTTTAAAGGCGTTCGCTTAAATTAAGTTTGCAATGTACAAATTTTATTAAAATATTTTTTCTAAAATTATCACAAACCACCATACTTCACGAAATTTCGAGGTGTTTCGTATAAAGTTATTTCCAAATCTAATTTTAGCGGAAGGCGTTTGCGTAATTTATGCCAAATAACATAGGCTATGTGTTCTGCAGTGGGGTTTAATTCTTTAAATTCGGACACATCTAAATTCAGGTTTTTATGATCGAATGGCAGTTCTACTTCTTCATAAATCACATCGCTTAAATCTTTTATATCAATTACATAGCCCGTTTCAGGATTAACCGTTCCTGTAACTCCAACAATTAATTCGTAGTTATGCCCATGATAATTAGGATTGTTGCATTTACCAAAAATCTGTTGGTTTTGCTCATCTGTCCAATCTTTGCGGTATAAACGGTGCGCCGCATTAAAATGCGCCTTTCTGCAAACGGTAACTTTCATAAATTAAATTTTCTGTGCTTCGATGTGATGGTAAAACTTATTGAAAATAATCTTAAACCATTCGGTATAAACATCTGGGTGCTGCTGCATATCTTCTTTCACCGCTTCAATATCCATCCACTTCCAGTCTTCTACTTCTTCTTTGTTGATAAACGGATCTTCGTTAAAATAACCAACCATTACATGATCGTATTCGTGTTCAGTTAAACCATTATCGAATGGTGCTTTGTAAATAAACGAAAAAAGTTCTTTTAATTCAACCGAAAAACCCATTTCTTCGTTTAAACGACGAGTGCCTGCCTGAATATTGGTTTCGCCATTACGCTGATGACTGCAACACGTATTTGTCCACAACAATGGCGAATGATACTTGCCGGCAGCACGCTGCTGTAACATAAGTTGGTTTTTACTGTTTAAAATAAAAACCGAAAAAGCACGGTGTAGCAAAGCTTCTTGGTGCGCTTGCAATTTGGGCATTAAACCTATGGGTTGGTCTTTTTCGTTTACTAAAATTACTTGTTCTTCGGTTATCATAATGGTATTAAAGCAAAAATCAAATTTACTACAATTAATAGGAATAAAAAAGCACCCTTCTCTTAAAGGGTGCTATGATATAAAAATTTGATGATATGGCAATTATTTTACAATAATTCTGTTGGTTGTAATTTCACCGTTATAAGTTGATACAATTAAATAAACACCTGCAGTTGTGAATTTGGTTTCAAACAAATAATTATCGGTGTTGTTAGCCTCGTGTTTTTTTATCAGCTTGCCATCAACCGTAAAAACGTGAATACTTAAATTTGCTGCTTTACCTAAATTGTAGGCAACACGAACTGTTTCGTTCACATTAGCCGGATTTGGATAAGCATTTACTTTTGTATTTGATACAATTTCAGGTAATGAATTTTCTTGGGCTTTTGTAGTGTATCCAATAGAAAACGTATCGAAACCGTTTCCGTCTGCATCGAACATTACATTTTCAAACACCAATTCGTTTCCTTCAATTTTACCTTGAACTTTTAATACATTCGTATTGGCAAATGAAGTTTCTGTTTGATTGATTAACAATTCGTAGGTTCCTGTTTTTTTAAGTTCCGCCCCCAAATTAAAACGCAATGTAGTTAAATTGGCGGTTGTATTTGTTTGAACCAACCAAGATGAATTTAAAATTTCCGAATCAGCTGTTTTAACAAATGCGGTATTTTCGTTGTTAGATCCTATAAACAAATATTCGTTGTTGTTAAAACCGTTTGTTTTAATATTGATGCGTTTATCTACAGAATTAATTGTTTCGGTTTTGTTTAATCCAAAATAATCACTTCTTCCCAAACCGGTAATATTGCTGTTGTATTGTGCGTTTAAATTGCTGTTCCAAACCGATTTTCCGTTAGCATCGACATAATTTGCGGAGTTGATTAATGAAATACCGTATTTTACCGACAAATAGGTCTGAATTTGCTGATGATCTAATTCAGTGAATTTATCGTTAACATAAATAACTTCGTACACATCGGTTAAATCATTCGGAGCATCAGAAACGGTTACGTAATTTTTATCGCCGGTGGCATGTTGGTAGTCAAAACCATATTTAACAATAGCTCCAGTTCTCCTTTTCTGTTCAACCGTAGCGACATCATGATAATTTATGTTATGTGTAGTTACAGCATGCTGGGTACACGTAAATGTAAAGTTTAACAGATCTTTCTCCACCGTATCCTCGGACTTGAAAACCATGTAAAAATTAGAATTTCCGGCACCGATTGCTGTGGTTAGCGACTGGTTTGAATTTTGATTTATCGAAGCATTTTTATTTAATGCCTGTTTAGTATTTTGTGTTTTATTTGGTTTTGCCCAAAAAGCCGCTTTGCTTTCAAATGTTTGCGCAAAAGTTGTTACCGATGTAAACAAAACTGCTGCTAAAAGTATTTTTCTTTTCATAATCGTTTGTATTTTAATCGAATATACAAATAAAAAAGTAATATAAATAAAAAAAACTCATAGAAATTATGAGTTTATCTTAAAATAATTTTTTTTACAATTTGTTTGCCTAAATCTTCGTTAATCATGGCAATCATTTTATCTAGGCCGTAACTTAATTCTTCGCGGAGTACGTTAGATGACAACGCAACGAATAAGGTATCTTTTCTTAATTCTACCTGTTGCGTGTAAGCTGCAATTCCGGGACCTAATAAACGGATCCATGCTTCGCGGACATTTAGTTTATCGATACCTTTTTCTAAATTGTAACCGCTTATCATTTTACCTAAGACATCTTGTATAGACGATTCTTCGTGCAAACGCTTGTAAGGATTAAATTTTTTATTGTTCATTTACTACAATCGGCGTAAACCTTTTATATATGTATTTTATATCGTTATTGCTAATAATTACCAATTCGTCTTTTGTTAGCTTGTCAACTTTTTCTGTCCATTTAGCATAATCGGTAACATATTTTAAATAGGTAGCATTGGCAGAATCTAACACTGTAAATTGCTCCTGAATACCGTTCGACATCTTTTTTCCGTCTAACTGTGGAACAACCTTTGTGCGTGTACCTTTACTTCCTTCCAAAACAAAATAATCGACATTATTATTCGATTGAAATTCTTTGGTATTGCCCTCGGAAGTTTTTACCTCGTTAATTTCCCAATAACCATTTAAATTCTTTAATTCATCGGCAGTAATTGGTTTTGAACAAGAAACTACCAAAAAACTAAAAACAATTAAGTTTAAAATATTTTTCATTATTTAAAGAATGAATCTACGAATTCGTATTTATTAAAAACTTGTAAATCTTCGATACCCTCTCCTACTCCGATGTATTTCACCGGAATTTGAAATTGATCTGAAATACCAATTACCACACCGCCTTTAGCTGTACCATCTAACTTTGTCACGGCTAATGAAGAAACTTCGGTAGCTGCTGTAAATTGTTTGGCTTGTTCAAAAGCGTTTTGTCCGGTAGATCCATCTAAAACCAACATAACATCGTGTGGGGCATCGCCAATTACCTTTTGCATAACGCGTTTTACCTTGGTTAATTCGTTCATTAAACCTACTTTATTATGCAAACGTCCGGCTGTATCAATAATAACAACATCGGCATTTTGTGCCACAGCCGATTCTAACGTATCAAAAGCAACCGAAGCTGGATCGGATCCCATTTGTTGTTTTACAATAGGAACATCTACCCGATCTGCCCAAATTTGCAACTGATCAATTGCCGCAGCACGAAACGTATCTGCAGCACCTAAAACTACTTTATGACCCGCTTTTTTAAACTGATATGCCAATTTACCAATGGTGGTTGTTTTACCTACACCATTTACACCAACAACCATGATTACATACGGCTTTTTGTCTTTTGGAACTTCAAATTCTGTTGCTTCACCCGACTTTGTTTCAGAAAGCAAGCCTGAAATTTCTTCGCGCAAAATTTTGTTCAGTTCATCGGTTCCCAGATATTTATCTTCTGCAACACGTTTTTCAATACGCCCAATAATCTTCAAGGTAGTATTTACACCTACATCTGAAGTGATTAAAACATCTTCTAAATCATCTAAAACATCGTCATCTACTTTTGATTTTCCTGCAACTGCTTTAGACAGTTTATCAAAAAATGATGTTTTAGATTTTTCTAATCCTTTATCAAGTGTTTCTTTCTTTTCTGATGAAAATAAACGCTTAAAAAAACTCATAGTTTACAATTTTAAGAAACAAATATACTGATATTAATTAAATTATTCTTTGACAAATATCATATATAGTAAAAATAAAAAGATCACCTAAAATAGGTGATCTTTGAAAATTTCTTGTTGTTGAATGATTATTTTTTTGCTAAAAATTCATCAACTAATTCAGGAGCCATAACTGACTCAACGAATGTGTAAGCTCCTGTTTTTGGAGACTTAACCATTTTAATAGCTTTGGTTAATTTTTTTGAAGCTCCTTGTAATGTTGCTACGGTTTTCTTTGCCATGACTAACTAAATTATTTAATTTCTTTATGAACAGTTACTTTCTTTAAGATAGGATTGAATTTTTTGATTTCCATTCTATCCGGAGTATTTTTTTTGTTTTTTGTAGTAATGTAACGTGATGTACCTGGTAATCCAGTTGCTTTATGCTCAGTACATTCTAAAATTACCTGAATTCTATTTCCTTTTGCTTTCTTTGCCATCTTGATAAAATTTTAATGGTGAACTGAATTACTTTAATAATCCGTTTGCTTTAGCTTCTTTTAAAACTGCTGCAATACCTTTTTTGTTAATTGTTTTTAATGCAGATGTTGATACTTTTAAAGTTACCCAACGATCTTCTTCAGCGATGTAGAAACGCTTTTTTACTAAGTTAACAGAAAACTTTCTCTTAGTTTTGTTCATAGCGTGTGATACGTTGTTACCAACCATCGCGCGCTTACCTGTAATTTGACAAACTCTTGACATTATTTCTTACTTTTATAAATCGAAGTGCAAAGTAACAACTTTTATTTCTTTACACCAAAAATTATTTATTCTTTTTTTAATTCTTTGTAAAGCAGCATTAAACCTTTCTGTACAGCTAATTCTATTACTTTATTTCGGGGTTGCCCTAGCTGAAAAGTTTCTGCATAAACACCATTTGGAGATGCAATTGCAATACAAACTGTACCTACTTCTTGGTCAGAATCTCCTTTTAATGGTCCTGCATTTCCAGTTGTTGCAATAGCATAAGTAGACTTATAGATACGTTGTGCGCCTAAAGCCATTTCTTTAGCTACTTGTTCACTTACTACCGAAAATTCACCAATTGTCTTTGGCGAAACGTTTAAAATACGCACTTTTGATTCGGTTGCATAAGTAACTGCCCCACCTTTTAAATATTTTGACGCCCCTTCGCGTTGGGCAAATTTTTGAGTAAAAAGTCCGCCGGTACAACTTTCTGCAAACGAAACGGTTGCTTTTTTATTCAACAATTCATTAACAACTACATCAATTAACTGAACCGATTCATCTTCGGAAATAATATATTGTGGTATTATTTTTTTTAACTTTTCTATCTGATCCTTCACTGCAACCACCACATCAGTATCTTTATTAGCTATTTTAGACAACCGCAAACGAACCGATCCTAATTGAGGTAAATACGCCAATGAAATATTTTCTATTGCTAAATTTTCTTCCCAAGTCGCAATTATTTCTGCTAATAAACTTTCACCTATTCCGGCGGTAACAATTGTGTGATGGTAAATATTTTCAAACTGAAAATGCTGTTTAATATAAGGAACTACTTTTTCGGTAATCAGGTATTTCATTTCAAAAGGCACGCCCGGCAACGATACAAAAGTAGTTTGCTCTTTAACCATTAACATACCTGGTGCTGTACCTACATTATTAAAAAGAACGGTCGCTTTAGAAGGAACATCGGCTTGTTGTGCATTTACATCACTGATTGGTCGGTTATAAAACCCCTCGATTAATTGTTTTACATGCTTGTAAACCTCATCATTTCTAACCAAATAATCATTAAAATAGCGCAGTAAAGTTTTCTTGGTAACATCGTCTTTTGTGGGACCTAAACCACCTGTTAAAATTACCAAATCAACATTATTCTGATACGCATTTAAGGTTTGTAATATGGCTGTTTCTGTATCAGAAATCGATCTTTTTTCAACTATTTTGCATCCAATTTCTTCTAATTGTTGTGCAATAAAAACACTGTTGGTATCAATTACTTGTCCAATTAACAATTCATCGCCAATAGTTACAATAACCGCTTTCATTACAACACTTTAATAGCAAACATTTTTTTATCTTCTAAAAAACCTTCTAGCTCATCACCACTATCAACTTTAGCAACACCAGCCGGAGTTCCAGTAAAAATAATATCGCCTATTTTTAATGTAAAATATTGAGAAACATAAGCAATTAATTCATCTATCTGCCACAACATATCCTGGGTGTTTCCATTTTGAACCACCTCGCCGTTTTTAGTTAACTGGAAGGATAGATTTTGAACATCGGCAAATTGATCTTTCGAAACAAATTCGCCTAAAACAGTAGCACCATCAAAACTTTTTGAAATTTCCCAAGGCAAGCCCTTCGCTTTAAGCTTTGCCTGTACATCGCGTGCTGTAAAATCGATTCCCAAACCAATTTGACTGTAGTATTTATGAGCGAATTTAGGACTGATGTATTTACCAACCTTATTAATTTTTACCAAAACTTCTACTTCATGATGTACATCGTTTGAAAATTCGGGAATGACGAACGGAAAACCTTTTAATAAAACCGATGTGTCTGTTTTTAAAAACACTACGGGTTCGTCAGGTTTTTGATTGGAAAGCTCGTTAATATGATCGATATAATTTCTGCCTACGCAAATAATTTTCATTTACTTATTTAAAGTTTAATTATTTTTTTTTTGATGGATTCTGTCTTGTATCAAAAATTCTTACTATATAAATTGCCTTTTTACCTTTTCGATAAGTAATCTTATAATAGCTTTTTTACAAGCTTTCTATATTCGTACTTTAAATGTTTAAATTCTTCATCTATAGCACCAATTTCAGTAAAATCGATAGTAGAATTTTCTAATATATTTAATTCGTTAAAAATGGTATTGATGATTTCTTTTGATTTAGAAATACCGTAAAGGTTATCATTAAACATTCTGATATTTTGTAAATCTCTTAAAGATCGAGCCGTTAACTCTACTCTTTTTTACGGATTCCATTTTTTCATTATTTCTTTAGCCTCTTCTAAAGAATAAGTTTGCCCATTTTTAATATCATTCTCTCCTTCAGAAATCATTTTATCTTTATCTTTTTGCAACATGTACGCCTTCGCAAACTTATAAAACATTTTTATGAATTTATCATCGCCACCATCTATAAAGTTTTTCAACTCTTTTTTTAATTCAATAGTGCTCATAATTGTCTGCTTTTATTTATTAAAGATACAACTTCTATTTTATTAAAACTTATTAGTTAGTTTACGCAACTTAATTCCCGTTAATACTTTTTTGGTATATAAAGGAAAATCGGCGTTTTGAATCCAGCCAAAATACCCAGGTTCGCGTTCTAAAACATCGTCAACCAAGGCTCCTTTGTGTTTACCAAAAGTAAAAATTTCTTGTCCGTCTTCATTTAAAGCAATAAAACCTGCAAAATCGACCGATTTTTTACGTGTGGTATATTCAGATAACGCTTTCATGTCGTTTTCTAAATCGTTATAACGATCTAATTGCGCTTTTAAAATTTCGTAAGTAGCTTCGGTATCGGCTGCAGCAGAATGGGCATTTTCTAAAGACTGATTGCAATA
Source organism: Paenimyroides ummariense (assembly GCA_040391585.1). GTDB lineage: Bacteria > Bacteroidota > Bacteroidia > Flavobacteriales > Flavobacteriaceae > Flavobacterium > Flavobacterium ummariense_A. The sequence continues at coordinate 9,171 of JBEBXO010000018.1, forward strand.
AAATTTTAATGCAGCACTCAATGTGCGTTCTTCTTTTTTGTGAAAAATGGTTTGAACATCAACAGAAACTCGATTTTTCATATCAAAATCTACATCGGCGCGCAATAATTCTTCTGCCAACAACGGAATATCAAATCGATCTGAATTATATCCTGCCAAATCAGCATCTTTAATCATATTATAAACTTGCGATGCTAGTTCTTTAAAAGTAGGCTCGTTCGCCACTTTTTCGTTGGTGATACCATGAACAGCTGTTGACTGTGCAGGTATTGAAATTGTTGGGTTTACCAACCATGTTTTACTTTCTTTGTTTCCGTTTGGGAAAATTTTTAGTATTGATATTTCTACAATTCTATCTCTTGCTACATCTATTCCCGTTGTTTCTAAATCGAAAAAACAAATTGGGCGTGTTAATTTTAATTCCATATATATTGTACAACTTTGTTGTAATTAATTTCTATATCCAAAAATTTGTTCGGCACATTTAATGGCACATTTTTCGCCATCAATCGCTGCAGAAATAATTCCGCCAGCATAACCTGCACCTTCGCCACAAGGATACAAGCCTTTTATTTGTAAATGTTCTAAAGTTTCTTCGTTACGCGGAATACGAACCGGTGACGACGTTCTACTTTCTGGAGCGTGTAAAATTGCATCGTTTGTAAAATATCCTTTCATACTTTTACCAAACTCCTGAAAACCCTGACGCATAATTCCTGTCAAGAATTTTGGAAAAACATCACCTAATTCTGAAGAAACCACTCCGGGAACATAAGATGTTTTTGGTAACGAATCGGATATTTTCTTATTAGAAAAATCTACCATTCGCTGTGCCGGCACCTGTTGTGTTTTTCCTGCCAACTTCCAGGCGGTATGTTCTATCTCTTTCTGAAAATACATTCCTGCCAAAGCTCCGTGTTTTTCATAGGCTTTAAAATCTTCTAACTTTAATTCTACCACAATACCCGAATTTGCTGTTGCCTGATCGCGTTTTGATGGCGACCAACCATTGGTAACAACCTCTTCTACATTGGTAGCACAAGGCGCTATTACACCACCCGGACACATACAAAACGAGTACATACCACGACCATTCACTTGTTTAACAATATAATAAGGTGCCGGCGGTAAAAACTCGCCACGAAAATCACATGAATACTGAATACTATCGATTAAACTCTGTGGATGTTCTGCACGAACACCCAACGCAAATGGCTTTGCTTCGATTAATATTTTTTTACGATCTAATAATTCAAAAATATCGCGAGCCGAATGTCCCGTGGCTAAAATAACCTGATTTGCTTCAATAGTTTCGTCTGAATGCAAAACAACTCCCTTTATTTCATTGTTTTTAACATTAAAATCAACCACACGTTTATCAAACAAAACTTCACCACCAAATTCAATAATTTTCAAACGCATATCTTCCATTATTTTTGGCAACTTATTAGTACCAATATGCGGATGCGCTTCTACCAAAATATCCTGCGATGCACCAAAACCAACCAAAAGTTCTAAAATACGATTAACATCGCCTCGTTTTTTAGAACGTGTGTATAACTTTCCGTCGGAATAGGTTCCTGCACCACCTTCGCCAAAACAGTAATTAGAATCGGGGTTTACAATATGATCTACATTAATTGCTTTTAAATCTCTACGGCGACCACGCACATCTTTACCACGTTCAACAACCACTGGTTTTACACCTAATTCAATTAACTGCAATGCTGCAAAATAACCTGCAGGTCCTGCCCCAACTACAATTGCAACCGGAGCATTTTTCACATTTTTATAATCGGGTAAGTTTATAGTACGATGCACCACATCATCACCTTTAAAAAAAACGTGAACTTTTAAATTTATTTTGATTTGTTTCTGGCGAGCATCAATAGATCTTTTCAAAATAGTAACATGTTGAATATCTTTTGAAGGTGTATGCGTTAGTTTTGCAACATAATCTACCAGCAACTGATTGTTTGCAGCTATTTCTGGAGCAACTTGTAATTGTATTTCTTGAGGCATTTTTTTATAAAGCAAATTTGAAACTACAAAAATACATTAATTATAAGTTTGTTTGGAAAGGTTGTTTTAATTTTACTGAAATTTGACAAAATGGAACGACAAATAAAATTAATTTGGGATTTTAGAGGTCCCGATGCATTGAAAACCGCAGAACATCAGGAAATTCATTTAAAAGAATTTATACAAATAGAGCAATTACCAATTGAAATTACCGGTTTTGAACAAATAAACGAGTTTCACAGCATTGCTTTTATGGTGGTTAATGATGAATTGATGCGAAAATTACGCGATGTTTTAAAACCGCACCGTGGAGAATTGTATTCTGATATTGTATAAAAAAACTCCTTAATATATATTAAGGAGTTTGATATTAATTAGCTACTTCACTAATAAATTTTATTCGCATTAAACGAAGTTCTTCTATATCGTAATCGCCATCGAATTCTTTTAAGGCTGTTTTTATAGAATCTTCTTGCGCATCCATGAAATAATCGTTTATTTCTTCTTGCTGATCGTCGTCTAACAAATCTTCAATCCAATAATTGATATTAAGTTTAGTACCCGAATATACAATCTGTTCCATTTCTTTCAACAAGGCATTCATATCCAAACTCTTTGCAGACGCAATATCTTCTAACGATAATTTACGATCGACACTTTGAATGATGAATAATTTTAATGCAGAATTGGCTCCGGTAGATTTTACTACTAAATCATCGGGGCGTATAATATCATTTTCGTCAACGTACCTTTTAATTAAGTCGATAAATTCTTTACCGTATTTTTTTGCCTTGCCTTCACTCACTCCATGAACATTCGCTAATTCATCTAAAGTAACAGGATATTTCAATGCCATATCTTCTAACGAAGGATCTTGAAAAACCACGAAAGGCGGAACTTCCATTTTTTTAGCAACTTTTTTACGAAGATCCTTTAACATACTTACCAAAACTTCGTCTGCAACGTTAGATGATTTTGCATTTGTTATAATGGTATCGTCGTTAGTTGTATCGTAATTATGATCCTCGGTCATCATAAATGACACAGGATTTTTCAGATAATCTTTTCCTTCTTTTGTAAGTTTTAATACACCGTAGCTTTCTATATCTTTAGAAATAAGATTTGAAACTAATACTTGGCGAATAAGAGCCATCCAGAATTTATCGTTAAACTCTTTTCCGGCACCAAAAACACTTTGTGTATCGGTTTTATACGATTTAATTACCGCATTTATTTTACCCAACAAGGTAAGAACAATTTCTTTTGATTTATAAATCTGCTTGGTATCGCTAATAGTTTTTAATAAAAGCGCTACCTGCTCTTTTGCTTCTTTTTTTGATTTCGGATTTCGAGAATTATCGTCCATATCGGCACCTTCGCCATTCACTTCATCAAATGCTTCACCAAAATAATGCAATAAGAATTTACGACGCGAAACCGATGTTTCTGCATAAGCTACCACTTCTTGCAAAAGCGCAAAACCAATTTCCTGCTCTGCCAATGGTTTGCCTGCCATAAATTTCTCTAATTTTTCAATATCTTTATAAGAATAGTAAGCCAAACAATAACCTTCGCCACCGTCACGACCGGCACGTCCTGTTTCCTGATAATAACTTTCTAACGATTTTGGAATATCGTGATGAATCACAAAACGCACATCGGGTTTGTCAATTCCCATTCCAAAAGCAATAGTAGCCACAACAACATCAACATCTTCCATTAAAAACATATCTTGATGTTTGGCACGTGTTTTAGCATCTAAACCAGCATGATAAGGCACAGCCGAAATTCCATTAACCTGAAGTACCTGGGTTATTTCTTCTACTTTTTTACGACTTAAACAGTAAACTACTCCCGATTTTCCCTTAAACTGGTTTACAAACTTAATAATGTCTGATTCTATATTTTTTGTTTTCGGACGGATTTCGTAATATAAGTTTGCTCTGTTAAACGAAGCCTTAAAGGTATTTGCGTTGGGAATTTCAAGGTTTTTAAGAATATCTTCCTGAACTTTTGGGGTTGCAGTTGCAGTTAATCCAATAATAGGAATATCACCCAACTTTCTAATAATATTTCGAAGGTTACGGTATTCTGGTCTAAAATCGTGTCCCCATTCCGATATACAGTGTGCTTCGTCTATTGCAATAAACGACAAGGGAACAGAATTTAAAAACTCTACATATTCATCTTTAGTTAACGATTCGGGAGCTACGTATAAAAGTTTTGTAACACCTTTTTTGATATCTTCTTTAACCTGGGTAATCTCGGTTTTTGTTAAAGACGAATTCAACACGTGTGCCACACCTATTTCGCTTGAAAGCGCACGAATGGCATCAACCTGATTTTTCATTAAAGCAATTAAAGGCGATACAACAATTGCAGTTCCTTCCAAAACTAATGCCGGCAATTGGTAACATAACGATTTACCACCACCTGTAGGCATAATTACAAAAGTATTGTTGCCGTAAATAATACTGTTTACAACCTGCTCTTGCAATCCTTTGAACTGACTGAATCCGAAATATTTTTTTAATTCTTTATGTAAGTCAATTTCGATTGATTTCATGTTTTTAATTATGCTATTTTATCTAAATTTGCAATTATAAAGATACACAAATCTTTTAGTTTGAGCAAAATTTACCTAACACGTTTCTATTTTGAACAGTAATTTTAACATATTAGCAGCAGCAAAAAGCACTTTAAAAGCTGAAAGCGATGCTATTACAAAGGCTATTGATTTTTTAAATGATGATTTTTTAAGATCTGTAGAAGCCATATTTAACACAAAAGGACGTTTAATAATCACTGGAATTGGCAAAAGTGCACATATTGGCCAGAAAATAGTTGCCACTTTAAACTCTACCGGAACACCTTCTTTATTCATGCACGCTGCCGAAGCGGTTCATGGCGATTTAGGTATGATTACGAAAGAAGATATAATTTTATGTATATCAAAAAGCGGAAACAGTCCTGAAATAAAAGTTTTGGCGCCCTTATTAAAACGCGACGGAAATATTTTAATAGGTATGACGGCGAACGAATCTTCTTTTTTAGGAAAAAATTCAGATTTTGTTATTAATGCCTATGTGGAAAAAGAAGCCGATCCTAATAATTTGGCTCCCACAACCAGCACAACCGTTCAATTGGCATTAGGCGATGCACTGGCTGTTGCATTGATAGAGATGAGAAATTTTACGGCAAACAATTTTGCTAAATTTCACCCAGGTGGTGCTTTAGGCAAAAAACTGCTTCTTAAAATTAAGGATATTTTAGACAGCAAAAATAAACCTGTTGTTAATGTAGAATCTACCATACAAGAAGTTATTTTTGAAATATCGAACAAACGTTTAGGCGTTACTGCAGTTTTAAAAGGCAACGAAATAAAAGGTATCATTACCGATGGTGACATTCGCCGAATGTTAGAAAAAACAACCGATTTATCATCAATCAAAGCAAATGACATTATGACGGTGAATCCAAAATCGATAGAAATACATTCAAAAGTAGAAGATGCTTTAAATATTATGGAATCGTTTGAAATAACCCAACTGGTAGTTACCGAAAACAATCTGTATGCTGGCATTATTCATTTACACGACATTTTAAAGGAAGGAATTGTATCGTGAAAAATAAAAACACCAACAAAGAAATGTCGTTCTTAAACCATTTAGAAGAGTTAAGATGGCTTTTAGTACGCAGCTGTATTGCAATTTTAATAACATCGGTAGTTGCTATTTTTTTTAACGAATTTATTTTCGATGTCATTATTTTTGGTCCGAAACAAGGCGATTTTGTTACCTATCAGTTTTTTTGTGATATTGCTACAAAATACGATTTAGACAAATCGTTCTGTAATAACGAACTGCCTTTTGTAATACAAAACCGAACAATGGACGGGCAACTATCTGTAATGATCTGGACCTGTATTACTGCTGGTTTTATTATGGCATTCCCAGTTATTTTATGGGAATTATGGAAATTTATACGTCCGGCATTATATGAAAAAGAGCGTAAATATGCGAAACTATTCATATTTGTATCAAGCGTTTTATTCTTTTTAGGTGTACTTTTTGGATATTTTGTATTGGTACCCTTATCAATCAACTTTTTAGCTAACTTTACCATAAGTAATGTAGTTGAAAACCAAATCGATATCAATTCATATATCAATACCGTAAAAAACACATCGTTGGCAACTGGTTTGGTTTTTGAACTGCCAATTATTATTTTCTTTTTAACCTATTTAGGTTTAATTACCGATAGTTTTTTGAAAGAATACAGAAGATACGCATACGTTTTAATTTTAATTGTGGCTGCAATTGTAACACCGCCCGATGTAATTAGTCAGCTAATTGTTACTTTTCCGTTAGTTATCTTGTACGAATGCAGTATAATTGTTGCTAAAATAATTACCAAACGCAACGCACAAAAAGAAAAAGTAACAGCTTTAACAAACAAGTAAGCTATGAAATTAAGAGCAGAAAATTTAATTAAAACCTATAAAGGACGAAAAGTTGTAAAAGGCATTTCGGTTGAAGTAAACCAGGGCGAAATTGTTGGTTTATTAGGTCCGAACGGCGCAGGTAAAACCACTTCGTTCTACATGATTGTTGGTTTGGTAAAACCCAATGCAGGTAATATTTTTTTAGACAATTTAAATATTACTAATTACCCTATGTACAAACGTGCCCAAAACGGCATTGGCTATTTGGCACAAGAAGCATCGGTTTTTAGAAAGTTAAGTATTGAAGACAATATACTTTCAGTTTTACAGCTTACCAAACTTTCAAAGAAAGAACAAGAAGCAAAAATGGAGTCTTTAATTGATGAATTTAGTTTGCAGCATATTCGTACCAACCGTGGTGATTTACTTTCGGGTGGCGAGCGCAGAAGAACAGAGATTGCCAGGGCATTGGCAACCGATCCAAAATTTATTTTATTAGATGAACCTTTTGCCGGTGTAGACCCCGTTGCAGTAGAAGACATTCAACGTATTGTAGCACAGCTAAAAAACAAGAATATTGGCATACTGATTACCGACCATAACGTACAAGAAACATTGGCAATTACAGACAAAACTTACTTGATGTTTGAAGGTGGTATTCTTAAAGCAGGTATCCCTGAAGATTTGGCTGAAGATGAAATGGTTAGAAAAGTGTATTTAGGGCAAAACTTTGAGCTACGAAAAAAGAAATTAGAATTTTAGCATTAAATTTCTATTTAAGATTAAAAAACGATATTTTTGCGAAACCAAAAGGAAAATTTATTAGAAGATTGTTATGACTTTGTCAAAAAAAATACAGAAAAACTTTTCATACCTGAAAACAATTCAGTACCTGCCTCGGTGGATTATTTTAACTATTGATATTGGCATTGTTATTTTTTCTGCCATTATTACCCACCTTATTTTAACAGGTATTGGTATTGATTATAAGCCCATTATTAAGAATCCTTTAGTTTTTACACTTTTCCTAGGTGTGCATATTTGTGCGTTCTGGTATTTTAAAACTTATACCGGCATTGTAAGGCATACAACTTTAAATGATGCTGCCAAGTTATTTCTGGTAGAGTTTTTATGTTTTTTAGGCCTATATGTAACAAATACCGCTATTGATATAATTTTTGATGGCAGGTTATTTTTAAACACACAATTATTAATAAGCATCGCAATTACCTATTGCTTGTTACTAATTTTTAGATTGTTTGTAAAAGTATGTTTCGATTTCTTTTCGGAATATTCAATAGACAGTCAGCAATACATTAAAACGGTTATTTACGGAAGCGATGAACGTGCCATTGCCATTGCAAACGCCATTACTGCCGAAGTACCAAAAAAATACAAACTACAAGGTTTTATAAGCCCAAATGCAAAAAATTCTTATAACCGAATGTTAAATATTCCCATTATTGGGAAAACCAGAAAAGTTTCTGTTTTAGTTAGATCTCTAGGTGCTCAGAGTTTAATAATTGCCGATGAAAACCTTACAAAAGATGAAAAGATAGAAATAATTGAAGACTGTTTGCATTATAATATTAAGGTTTATAATTTACCAAGAATAACCGATATTAACAATCAGAAAAAGGTTGCTTCCAATATTCGTAAAATTAAAATCGAAGATTTATTAGAACGCAAACCTATTGTTATTAATAACAATCAAATTTCGGAACAAATTAAAGGAAAAGTAGTGTTGGTTTCTGGAGCAGCTGGTTCAATTGGAAGCGAAATTGTATGGCAGGTAGCAGCTTTTAATCCAAAAACACTTATTTTATTAGATCAGGCAGAAACTCCTTTACACCATATCACTTTAGAAATATCTAAATGTAATACAACAGCAGAAATCATAAGTATTATAGCCGATGTTAGAAATCAAGATTCTTTAGAACGTATTTTTAGCGATTACCATCCAGATATTGTGTATCATGCGGCTGCTTACAAACATGTTCCGTTAATGGAAATGAATCCGCAACAAGCTATTTTCACCAATGTTCTTGGCAGTAAATACATGGCAGATTTATCATTAAAATACAAAGCAGAACGTTTTGTAATGGTTTCTACCGATAAAGCTGTAAACCCAAGTAACGTAATGGGTGCCAGTAAACGTATTGCCGAAAAATATGTACAGTCATTAGCACAAAAACTTAAAAAAGAAAACAATTTAACCACAAAATACATTACCACTCGTTTTGGAAATGTATTAGGATCTAACGGTTCTGTTGTTCCACTTTTCACAAAACAAATAGAAAACGGCGGTCCAATTACCATTACCCACCCTGATATTATTCGTTATTTTATGACGATACCCGAAGCTTGTCAATTGGTTTTAGAAGCAGGATCTATGGGTAACGGCGGCGAAATTTATATTTTTGATATGGGTAAACCCGTTAAAATTATAGATCTTGCTACAAAAATGATTAAATTAGCCGGTTTGGAACCAAATACAGATATTGAAATTAAAATTGTAGGGTTGCGTCCAGGTGAAAAGTTGTATGAAGAGTTATTGAACGATGGAGCTACAACACTGCCTACCCATCATGAAAAAATAATGATTGCACAAGATATAAATGAAGATTACCATTTTATATTTAACCAAATAGAAGAATTAAAAACGTTAGCTGCGAACCATTTAATCATAGATACTGTTGCTACTATGAAAAAAATTGTTCCAGAGTTTAAAAGTTTAAATTCCACTTTTGAAAAACTAGATTAATAATTTATGAAAAAGATAATTTTACCCGTTTTAGTCGCAACTGTTTTACTAACTTCCTGCGCTTCGAGAGAAAAAATTGCATATTATCAAAATATCGACAATACTGAAATTGTTAACAAAAAGTTTGAAACAACAATTAAAACAGACGATTTGTTAATGATTATAGTATCGGCACAAGATCCAATGGCAGTTCAACCTTTTAATTTAACAACTAATTTAAGTGTTGATCCTACAAATCAAGCTGGTGGCGGACAAGCACAACAACAACTTTATTTAGTTGACAGCCAAGGATATGTTGATTTTCCTACATTAGGTAAAATTGAAGTTAGTAACAAAACAAAAGAACAAATTGTTCAAGATTTACAAACAAGAATATCAAAATACGTAAAAAATCCAATTGTTAACTTACGTATTATGAACTATAAAGTTACGGTTCACGGCGAAGTTAAAATGCCTGGAACACACCGTATAACATCAGAAAGAATAACATTACCTGAAGCATTGGCACTGTCGGGAGATTTAACTACTTACGGTAAACGGGACAATATTTTGGTGTTACGTGAAGAAAACGGCGAAGTAAAACCGTACAGAGTAGACCTTACCAAAGCCGATTTTATTAACTCTGATTTCTACTATTTAAAACAAAACGATGTAGTGTATGTAGAACCTAACAAAGTAGCTGTTAACTCGTCTGCAGTTGGTCCAAACATATCAATTTATTTATCTGCTATATCTTTATTATTAACTACAGTAGCCATTATACTTACAAATTCTAAAAAATAATGACCGAAGAAAAAGACAATGTTATAAACTTAAAAGAAGAATTATTTAAGTATTTAACGCACTGGCGTTGGTTTGTTTTAAGTGTATTTGTATCGCTGATATTAGCTTTTGTATATTTAAAATTCACTCCGAAAAGCTATAGTGTAGCTACAAAAATTTTAATTAAAGATGAAAAAAGCAACGATTTAGCCAATCAGTTAAGTGCTTTTTCTGAAATGAGTTTGCTTGGAAATTCTAAAAACAATATTGAAAACGAAGTTGAAATTTTAAAATCAAGAACTTTAATTTACAATACATTAGACTCTCTAAACCTAAACATTCAGTATGTTGACACATCTGAAGTTATAGAAAAAGATCTTTACAAAAAATCACCTTTACAATTAATTTGGAGTAACGATAATATTAAAAAACCAGTATCAATTTTATTAACCGATATTAATGGAAGTTCGTTTGATGTTGTAGTTAATGATACAAAAATTGGAAAAGGATCTTTTGGAAAAAATATTTCTACAGAATTTGGCGCATTTATTGTAAATAAAACTGGTGCTTTAAACAAGTTAACCGAATTTAAAATAAATGTTTTTCCTAAAATGGAGCAGGCAGAAAGCTACCAGAAAGTTTTAAGCGTATCACCTGCAAGTAAAACATCAAGCGTTATTGATGTTTCTATTATTGATAAAACCCCAGAAAAAGCAGCCGATTTTTTGAATACTTTGGTGTACAATTATAATTTAGGAGGCATTAAAGACAAACGTTTTATATCAGAAAACACAGCCAACTTTATATCAGATCGTTTAACTTTAATTGGTACAGAATTAGGCGATGTAGAATCGCAGGTAGAAGGTTATAAAAACAGCAATAATTTATCGGATATTGAAACAGAAGTGAAATTGTATTTAGACAATTTATCTACTTTTGAAAAATCGGTTTTAGAAAATGAAACAAAAATTAATGTTGTAAACGATTTAATTAGACATATAGGAAGAACAAAATACGACGATTTGGTTCCTGGAGGTTTATTAACTGATGATGCAGGTTCTGAAAGTCTTATTCAAGAAATTAACCAACTAATTCTTGAAAAACAAAAAAGTGAGGTAAGTGCTACTGTAGACAACCCTAATTATATTATTTTAGAAAATCAAATACGTGCATTAAAATCGAACTTACAAGCTAGTTTACGCAGAACATTAAGCTCTTTGCAAATTGTTAAGAACGATTATAAGCGTCAGGAAAACGAAATGCAGGCGAAACTTTCACAAGTACCTCGTCAGGAAAAAGAATTTAGAATTATTGACCGTCAGCAAAAAGTAAAAGAAGCTTTATACTTGTTTTTACTACAAAAACGTGAAGAAACCAATATTACTTTAGCAGCAACAGATATGAATGCAAAAGTAATAGACAAAGCTATTGTAACCGATAAACCTGTTGCACCAAAAACAATGATTATTTTATTGGCTGCGTTAGTATTAGGTGCAGTTATTCCGTTTATTGTTATTTACATTTCTAATTTGTTAGATACAAAAATTAAAAACAGATTTGATGTTACCGACAATTCCGATATTCCCTTTTTGGGAGATATTCCTACTTCTGAATCAAGTGGCGAATTAATGGAAATAGGCAGCAGATCAAGTGCTGCAGAAGCTATACGTATTGTAAGAACCAATTTAGATTTTATTCTTTCAGACAAGGCAGAAGACGAATGTAAAGTCATCTTTTTAACCTCAACCATTTCAGGTGAAGGTAAAACGTTTGTATCTGCAAATTTAGCAGCAACATTCTCGCTTTCGGGCAAAAAAGTTTTATTGGTAGGTTTAGATTTACGTAATCCAAAACTATACGAATATCTTAAAGTAAATCCTTTAGGTATATCAAATTACATTACATCTAACAACAAACCGTTAAACGAATATATTCTTCCGGTAGCGGGATACGAAACTTTTGATGTATTGTCATCGGGATCTATTCCTCCGAATCCGACAGAAATTTTGATGAGTAAAAAAATAAAAGAAGTTTTTGACACATTAAAACAGCAATACGATTATATTATTGTTGATACTGCACCGGTTAGTTTGGTTACAGATACCTTGTTAATTAGTAAATATGCCGACGCAACAATTTATGTAGTTAGAGCCAATAAAATTGACAAAGAAATGTTGAGAATACCAAACGAATTATACAAAGACAAAAAATTGAATAAACTTTCGTTGGTATTAAACGATTCTGATGTTACAAAAGGTTACGGTTACGGTTATGGTTATGGTTATGGAGCAAAAGTGGAAGAAAAACCGTTCTGGAAAAAAATACTAGGTATTAATTAACCTTAATTTTTAAAAATTATTTATTAATGTAAGTCCGATATTTCTATCGGACTTATTTTTTGTGTGTATCTGTGATACATAATAAATCATTTTCGATCTTTTGTGATTTCAACGAAGAAGGTTTTTTTTGTTAGATTTCTTTTTCTGCACTTGGTAAACAACTTATAGATAACTAAAGAGCACCTTTAATTCATTTAATTAACACCCCAAAATCCCATAAATCAAAATGATTTAAAACTTTATGGATATAATATAACCATTTAAATATAGCTAATAAAAAAAGACTCACTAAAAAGTGAGCCTTTATATTAAAGTAGAAAAATATTACAATAATTGATATTCAAAAACAGGGTTTCCTCTTTCGCCTGCATCATTAGTTAGTGCAATGAATTTTAACTTAAAGTAGTTTCCATCTGCATCTTTAACAACATAAAAACGTTCATCTTTTATACTTGGTGCAGAAGAAGGTCCTCCACCATTTCTCCATGTATCTCCTACAACTCTTTGATCAGATGCTGATGTAGAAAATTTAGATTCATCAACATTAGCCTTTGTAAAAGCAGCAAATTCTGAATCTAACGTTTCTGCTGTAGATTGAATCATGTAAACTTTGGTACCACCCATCATATTTGTTGTAATGAAATCAGCAAAATAATAAGTAATTTGGTCGTCTCCATAAGGATAATAGTTAGTGAAACCTGTAAATGCTAAATCCCATTGTTTTTTTGCAGGTTGTACAGAAACTTCTTGTCCTGACGTTAAATTTAAGAAAGTAAAGTTAAAATCAGACTTTTTAGAAACCTTAATTGTTTTGTGAGTGGTATCTGCTAAATTAGCATAATCTACAACATAATCGTTACCATCTCTTGTTATTCTGATTTTTTTCCAACCTCTTGCATTTCCGTCTAAAGCCACAGAACCAGCACTTGGTGCGGTAGTTCCTACTTCAAAGCCCATATTAACCAAATACACATAGTTATCTGCTGCTGTAGCTGAAATTTCTGCAATAGCAGTTCCTTCTCCGGCACCGTTTCCTGTTAAAATACCTGTTGGGTTATCTACATAACCTGAACTTGCATACGTACTGTAACCAACTGCTACTAAAGCATCTTCTGTTTGAACTGCATCAATATTGGTTGTGTCTAATTTCTTCACAGCCATTTTAATTGAGCCATTGATTATAACTCTAAAATCTGAACCTGTAGAAAAACCTAAATCCCAAGCATCTCTTTGAATATTACTTTGTGTATTTGCACTTAAATCAACAAAAACCTGATTTGGTTGGTTTGGACCACCTACTTTAGGAGCAACCGTTCCTCCTTCTACCGGTTTAACAATTATCGGATCGTTTGTATTATTATCATCTGAACAAGATGCGAAAATAAATGATGCGAATGCTAAAATGAAAATTGATTTTTTCATATCTAAAAAATATTAATTAAAATTGAAATTATACGTTAACTTAACAAAATAACTACGGCCGTAAGCCAAAAGTATGTTTGATGAAACCGAATGACCTCCACCTTCGTTTAAACGGGTTTGGTTTATATCGCCTACATTAAACAAGTTTCTTGCACCAAGTGTAGCTTCAAACTTATTGTTCCAAAATCCTTTACGAACCGATGCGTCTAACCAACTGTATGAATCTAATTCAGACACCACATAATTATCAGACCCAATTACCCAAACCGGTGCTTTACCAGTTAGTTTGTAATATGCTGAAAAGGTTGTGTTCCATTTTGGAACAAAATATGAAACATTACTGTTTAAACTATAAGTGAATAAATATTCGTCAGAAGTTTTATATTCTCCATTATCAATCAACTGCGACACCCAAATAAACGAACCGCCTAAACAAAAGTTCCAATTACCATATTTATATTGGTTGGTGGTTGAAAGGTTTATACTTTGGTATTTGCTTACGTTGATATACTTATACATTGGAGTTGCACCATCATAACCAACTAAAGCACTTGTAATACGGTTTTTTATATTGTTAGTACTAAACATTACGTGGTTGGATAGCATTGATTGATTAAAATGAGTGATCTTTTTAACACTTGTTTCAAACGAAGTACTTTCCTCGGGAATTAACTCTTCGTTTCCTACAAAATAATGTCCGTCAAAAATCATTCTGCTGAACAACTCATCAAAATTAGGTGTTCTGTACGATCTTCCGAATGCTGCACGTGCTTCGTAGCCGTTGTTTAAAAGATATCTTCCACCTAATGAGTATGCGTATTGGTTATCGAACATTGACTGTAAAGAATAACGAATTCCAGGTCGAATAGAGAAACGATCATTTAGAGTAATTTCAGAAACGGCAAAGAAATCGTAATTATTAATCTGTTCATTAACTTCTTTTTTTGAATTTGCTTCTGCATCTACAATTGAAAAACCTTTATTGTTGACTAATTCATACCCTAGCTGAAGATTAACCTTTTTACTATCAAAGAAATTACTGAAAGTTCCTGTTGAATATAAAACTTCCATTGACTGGTCCTTTTCTTTAACATTTCCACTTTCTATATCATGTGTGATATTGTAACGAAACGTTTCTAATTCACGTTTTTGTATTTGATACGAAGCCGAAACATTAAAATTAATTTTAGAAAATAACTTTCCTGATGCATTTAAATGATTATATAAACGGTTGGTAAAATATCGTTCATCATCACCATATTTATATGAACCTAAACTTTCATTGTATCCCGACTGAACGGTTGGATGAAAATAATCAACTTCTTTATTAGAATATTCAAATTTGTAAAATACGCGAATATCTTCATTAGTATAGGCAACTAAAGCTTGTGGTTGTATTTGTTCATTAGGGTTCCATTTATAACCTCGGGAACCATCATTAAAACTATGTGTTTTACCGTTTTGTCCACCTAAATATCCTTGAAAATCATTCCGGTTAGCCCCTAAAGACACAAACCAATTGTTTATATTATGATTTATTTTTATGTTTTGAATATGGCGACCTTCTTTAAAGAAACTAAATTCTTTACCAATGGTTTCTTCTTGTGCAGTTAATTGGATTTCCCATTTATTGTCTGCCGATTTTTTGGTAATAATATTTAGAATTCCACTCACAGCATTGGCTCCGTGCGTAACCCCCATTGCCCCTTCAATAATTTCAATTCGTTCAATATCATTTAAACTAATTTGACTTAAATCGGTATTATTTCCTAAACCACCTTCATTGACCAAAGGCACATTATCTACTAATATTTTAAAGTAACTTGCATCTAAACCAAACATTGAAACAGTAGATCGTCCTGTTGAGCTGCTTGGAGAAACAGTGATGTTAATATATTGATTAAGAACATCGCTTAAAGTTACCGCTCCTAAATTTTGAATATCTTCTTTAGATATTACTCTTACATTATTTATTGATTTTTTAAGTGATTGTGGCTCTATTTGTGATGTGATAACCAATTCTTCTAAATTAGTATCATCTATTTTCTGGTCTAATGAATCAACTTGAGCATTCATAACCAATCCGTTTGCACAACACAAGGAAAAAATTAAAGACTTAATTTTCATTATTTTTATTTATTCTAACATTAAATAACGATGCAAATATATCAAGTTATTTTTATTTGTTCTAAATAAACTATTATTTTTTGAAAAAATCTACTACTTTTGTACCAGCAAAATTTTAAGTCAATCTTTAATTTAACCACATTATGAAAAAACTTTTCACCATACTTGCATTATCATTGATTGTTGTAAGTTGTAATAAAAAAAATGAAAATAACACTTCTGCTTCAGAAACAGATACCACTTCAACAGAAATTAAAACCGACCGTATTGTTTCGTTAAACGGAGCAGTAACCGAAACTTTAGCTGCTTTAGATACTGCCGAAAACATTGTTGGTAGAGATGTAACTTCTACTTTTCCTGCCAATTTAAAAGCTACCGATTTGGGTCATGTACGTTCAATTACTGCAGAAAGCATCTTGGCTTTACAACCAACCGTGGTTTTTGGTACAATAAAAGATGTTAATCCTAACCTGAATGAACAATTGCAAAAAGCAAATATTCCTTTAGTATTAATAGATCAAGAATACAGCATAAACGGAAGTAAAAATTTAATTACCGAAGTTGCTACCAAACTTAAAAAAGATAATTATCAGTCCCTTTTAGATAATATTTCTAACAAAATGGCTACCGTTAAAGCATTCGATAAAAAACCTAAAGTATTGTTTATTTATGCTCGTGGTGCAGGTAACTTAATGGTTGCTGGTTCGGGAACGCCTTTACACAGTATGATTGAATTAGCTGGCGCAGAAAACGCTGCTGCCGCTTTAACAGATTTTAAACCATTAACTCCAGAAGCTTTATTAACTACAAATCCAGACGTTATTTTAATGTTCGATAAAGGTTTACAAAGTTTAGGCGGTGTAGACGGTTTGTTGAAAATTGAAGGTATTGCTACAACAAACGCAGGTAAAAACAAAAAAGTGGTTACAATGGACGGACAGTATCTTTCAGGTTTTGGTCCGCGCGTAGGCGACGCTGTTGTAGAATTACATAACAAATTACAATAATGAAGAAAAAAATAGCTGTTTACAAAGTTTCATTCTTTATAATATTACTTGTTGCTTTAGTAACGGCATTATATTTAGGTGCTTATGATTTTAACCAATCGGTGTTTGAAATTGTAAGCACCTATTTAACTACACATACACACACAGCCGATTCTTTTGTTTTAATAGAACTGCGTATTCCACGTATATTAATGGCAATTTTAACTGGTGCTGCTTTGGCAATTAGTGGTACAAGTTTACAAGGCTTGTTTAAAAATCCGTTGGCATCGCCAGATTTAATTGGTATCACTTCAGGTGCCGTATTGTTTGCCGCTTTAACCATTGTTTTTGGATCTGCTGTAATGCATTTGCTACCGGCATTTTTCCGTTATGTTTTATTAAGTATTATGGCGTTTATCGGCGCACTGCTAACCATGTGGTTTGTTTACAAAATGGCAACATCAAACGGTAAAACGCACATTTTAATTTTATTGTTATCGGGTGTGGCAATTACAGCATTAACCGGTGCTGTAACAGGTTTCTTAACTTACATCTCAACCGAAGAAGAATTGCGAAACATCACATTTTGGTCTTTAGGAAGTTTAGCCGGATCAAACTGGTGGAAAGTTTGCTTGGTTTTCATCGTGGTATTAATAGGAAGCATTCGCTTATTATCAAAAGGAAAAATTTTAAATGCCTTAATGCTGGGCGAAAAAGAAGCTGCCCATTTAGGGTTCGATATCGAAAAAACCAAACGTGAAATCATCATTATTGTTTCATTAATGGTAGGCTGCGTGGTGGCTTTTAACGGCACAATTGGCTTTGTTGGTTTGGTAGTTCCTTATATTTTAAGATTTGTTTTTAATTCTAATTACAACATTTTATTACCTTTATCAATGCTGTTAGGTGCTGTTGTGTTGTTAATTGCCGATACCATTAGTAGAACCATTGTGGTTCCTGCCGAACTGCCTATCGGAATTTTAACCGCCATTATGGGTGCGCCAGTATTTATTTCGATCTTAATTAATTATAAAAGAAAATTAAAATGATACAAATTCACGATTTAAGCTTTGAAGTGAAGGATCGATTTCTTTTACGAGACATTAATTTAGAGATAAACAAAGGAGAATTAATCGCCATTGTAGGACCAAACGGAGCCGGAAAATCGACATTCTTAAGCTGTGTAGCAAACGAAATTCCATATAAAACCAAACATTTTACTTTTAAAGATAAAGATGTTAAAAGCTACAAACGAAGTGAAATTCCGCTACATAGAGCCAAATTCTCTCAACATCAATCAAATGAAATCAATTTAAAAAACGAGGAAATTGTTTTAATGGGACGTTATCCTTATTTTAAAACCGAAGCCGATTTAAGTGACTTAGAGATTGTAGAAAAGTGGATGGCAAAAACAGAAACCAGTCATTTAACCGATCGCGAATACGAACAACTTTCTGGTGGCGAAAAACAACGTTTGCATTTAGCCCGCGTTTTTGCCCAGCTTGAAAATAACGTAGAAAACAAACTGCTTTTGTTAGATGAACCTTTGAATAATCTTGATGTAGCGCATCAATTTAAAACCCTTCATTTAATTAAAGAATTTACACAGCAGAACAATTCGGCATTAGTTGTTTTGCACGATTTAAATATTGCCTCGCAATTTGCAGACCGATTAATTTTAATGAACAAAAGTTCAATTGAAATGTTCGATGAACCTAAAAAAGTACTTACACAAGAACGTATATCACGCGTTTATCAGTATCCCTGCATTATTACACCTCATCCAGAAAACCAACAACCAATTATATTATTCGGATAAAATTAATCAACATGAATACAACTGAAAGTTTAAAAACCCAATGGGACACGCTTAAACAAGAGCAACCTCATTTAAGAATACGCAATGCTGCACAAAAATTAGGTGTCAGTGAAATGGAATTATTGGCAACAAATATTGGCAACAACGTTACCCGTTTACGCCCTGAATTTAAAGAAATTCTTTCTGAAATAGAATCGTTAGGGAAAGTAATGGCATTAACCCGCAACGAAGAATGTGTACACGAACGCAAAGGTATCTATTCAAATGCAGATTTTTCTAATCCACACGCTGGTTTATTTGCTAATGAAGATATCGATTTAAGAATCTTTTTATCACACTGGAAAAAAGTTTTTGTTGTTATTGAAGAAAATGCTCGCGGATTATCAAGAAGTATTCAGTTTTTTGGAAAAGACGGCGAAGCAATTCACAAAATATTTTTAACTGCCGATAGTAATGTAGATGCTTTTGAAGCTTTAGTTGAAAAATATAAAAGCGAAGATCAGCAACCTTTTGAAACATCGGAAGCTTACGAATTAAATTTAGACGAAAAACCAGACAATGAAATAGATGTAGACGGTTTTAAACAAGCCTGGTTAAGTTTAAAAGATACGCATGACTTTTTTATGATGCTTCGAAAATTTGGTGTTACCCGTACACAAGCTTTACGTTTGGCTCCATCTGCTTATCATGCAACACAAATTTCTAAAGACGCGATTGTTGATATGTTAGATGAAGTTGCAAAAGAAAAAACGCCAATTATGGTTTTTGTAGGCAATAAAGGAAACATACAAATACACACAGGTCGTGTTCGCAAAACTATGTGGCATCAAGAATGGTACAACATTATGGATCCCGATTTTAACCTGCATTTAGACATGAGTAAAATTGCGCAAACATGGATTGTACGCAAACCAACCGAAGACGGTATTGTTACTGCAATTGAAGTTTTTAACGAAATGGGTGATATTATTGTTCAGTTCTTTGGAAAACGCAAACCAGGCATTCCTGAATTAGACATTTGGAGAGAAACCGTAGAAAAATTAGAATTATAAAAAAAGGGATTGCTTTTGCAATCCCTTTTTTAGTTCCATCCGCCACCAAGTGCCCTGTAAACAGCAATATTGGTTTGTAGTTGTGTCATTTTTATTTCAATTAATTCAAATTTAGCTTCTAAAGCTTCGCGTTGGGTTAGTAAAACCTCCATATAATCTGCCCGCGCCGATTTAAATAAATTATCAGAAATGGTAATAGATTCTGTTAAAGCATTCACCTCTTGTTGCTTTAAATTATAACTGTTTTCTAAATTTTTAATTTTAGACAATTGATTTACCACTTCGATATAAGCCGATAAAATTGTTTGCTCATAATTAAAAACAGCCTGAATTTGTTTAGAATTTGCATTGAAATACGTTGCTTTTATAGCATTTCTATTTACAATTGGCGCAACCAAATCACCTGCTAACGAATATAATAAAGATTGCGGTTTGAAAATATAACTTGGGTTAAATGCGCTGTATCCTATACCTGCAGATATACCTAAAGATGGATAAAAAAGTGCTTTAGCCGATTTTATATCAAGTTTAGATGCTTCCAATAATAATTCTGCCTTTTTAACATCAGGTCGGTTTTCTAATAAATCAACAGGTAAGCCTGCAGATACCTTTTTAGGTAATAAACTTGAAAAATCTTCGGAACTTCTAGAGATTTTTTGCGGAAATCTTCCTACTAAAAAATTAATTCTATTTTCGGTTTCTACAATTTTCTGCTGAATTTGATACTGCAATGCTGTTGTTTTTAAAACTTGAGCTTGAAATCGTTTAACAGCTAATTCGTTGGTCCGTGCAGCTTCTTTTAAAAGCTTCACCATATTTAAAGCATTGCTTTGAATTTCTATATTCTGCTTAACAATTATCAGTTCATTATCTAAAGCCAATAATTCATAATATGATTGGGCAATTTCTGAAACCAATTGTGTTTTCATGAAGTTTTGCCCTTCTAAAGTAGCTAAATATCTTTTAACTGCAGCTTTTTTACCGTTATGCAGTCTGCCCCAAATATCCAATTCCCAATTTGCATAGGCGGCCAAACCAAAATCGCCTAGCGGTTCGGGCATTTCTTTTCCCGGCTTAATATCGGTTGTTGCTTCCATAGCTCCAATGTTGGTATATCGTGCAGCTTTTTCTACACCCATGCCTACTTTTAAACCAGCAGAAGGTAAATATTCAGACTTTTTTATTCTGATTTCATTTTTAGACACTTCAATTTCCTGCAGCATTATATTTAATTCCTGATTGTTTTCCAATGCTGTTTCAATTAAATTTTGCAGATAAGTATCGTTGAAATATTCTTTCCAATTGTGTTTTCCTGAAGTAACTGTATCGTTTTGTATCATGCCAAAATCGGCAGGAACCGTCTTGTTAGCAATCTTTTCAGGAATATTAATAGATTTACAAGCAGCTACACTTAAAAGTATGCAGCTTATAACTGCATACTTATATTTATTTTTTGTATTCATGTGTTAATAAATATCTTTTGTTAAAGGCGTTTCGTCTTCGTTTTTTATCATTTTTCTTCCATCTGCTATTTTTGCAAATATGTAGTAAAGTCCGGGTATAATAACAACACCGAAAACCGTTCCGAAAAGCATTCCTCCCAAAGCAGATGCCCCAATAGTATGGTTACCAATAGCACCTGCTCCGTGTGCAAAAACAAGTGGTATTAAACCAGCAATAAACGCAAAAGATGTCATTAAAATTGGACGGAAACGTACCGTAGCGGCTTCTATAGCAGCATTTAAAATACTGGAACCACTCTGTCTTTTCTGTACGGCATATTCTACAATAAGAACCGCGTTTTTACCGAGCAAGCCTATAAGCATTATTAACCCAACCTGCGCATAAATATCGTTTGCCAAGCCCATTGCTTTAAGCATAAACAGTGAACCAAAAATTCCCATAGGCAACGAAAGAATTACTGCTAAAGGAAGTATAAAACTTTCGTACTGTGCAGCTAAAACCAAGTAAACAAATATCAATACTACGCCAAAAACATATATGGCTTCGTTGCCTCGTTGTGCTTCATCAAACGATAAACCTTCCCAAGCAATTTTATATCCGTGTGGCAGGGTTTGCTGGGCTGTTTCGTTAATTGCTTTAATAGCATCGGCAGTTGTATAACCCGATGCTGGAAGCCCTCGTATAGAGGCCGAATTATACATGTTGTAACGTGTAATTTCATTTGGTCCTTGTGTTTTCTTTAATTTCATAAATGCCGAATAAGGTACCATTTCGCCACTATCGTTTTTTACATAAAGATTTAAAATATCACTTGGTAAGCTTCTAAATTCGGGAGACGATTGCACATACACCTTAAAAAACTGTCCAAAACGAATAAACCCTTGCTCATACGTACTACCAATTAAAATGTTTAGGTTTTCCATAGCTTTTCCAATAGAAACCCCTTTTTGCATGGCAGCATTGTTATCTATTTGCAGTTCATATTGTGGGTAATTGGCGGCAAAGAAGGTAAATATTCCTGTTAATTCTTTCCGTTTGCTAAGATTAGTCATGAATTCTTTATTTATTTTATCGAATTCTTGATAGTCTGTAGTTGCATTTTGATCTAACAATCGCATGGAGAATCCGCCAGATGAACCAAAACCAGGAATTGCAGGTGGTTCAAAAAACTCTATTACTGCTCCTAAATTTCTACTTTTAGATTCTAATTCTTCCATAATTTCTGTTACGGAATGCTCACGATCGTTCCAATTTTTCAAATTTATTAAACAGGTACCGGCATTAGATCCACGTCCTTCTGTCATAATCTCATAACCTGCCAATGAGGAAACCGATTCAATTCCTGGAACTTCTTTACATATTTTTTGAAGATTTCGTGCCACTTGGTTGGTTTGTTCTAAAGTAGATCCTGGAGGCGTTTGAATAATGGCATATATTGTTCCTTGATCTTCACTTGGGATAAAACCGCCTGGTAAAAATTGGTTTTGTACATAAATCCCCCCGCAAAAAATAAGCAATACGGCCCATGTAACAGATTTTCTGTTCACTATTCGTTTTAAAATTCCTACATATTTACCTGTTAATCTATCAAAAACACGGTTAAATGCATCAATAAATCTCGTAATAATCGTTACTTTTTTTGGTTTTCCATGGTTATTTTTTAACATAATAGCACATAAAACTGGTGTAAGCGTAAGCGCAATTATAGCCGAAATTACAATGGAACTTGCCATAGTTATTGAAAACTGACGGTAAAAAGTTCCTACAGGCCCGGTCATAAACGAAATGGGTAAGAAAACCGAAACCATTACCATTGTAATTGCAATAATGGCACCGCTAATTTCGCCCATTACTTCTTTCACAGCTTTGTAGGGTGAACAATTTTTTTCTTCCATTTTTGCATGTACGGCTTCAACCACCACAATGGCATCATCTACCACAATACCAATTGCCAACACCAAGGCAAATAACGTTACCAGGTTAATAGACAACCCAAAAACTTGAAGGAAAAAGAAAGCGCCAATTAACGAAACTGGTACGGCAATAATAGGAATAATAGTAGAACGCCAATCACCCAAGAAAATAAATACTACCACGGCAACAAGCAAAAAAGCATCGCGCAATGTGTGAATAACTTGTTCTATAGAAGCGTCTAAAAAGTTAGAAACATCGTAACTAATTTTATAATCAACTCCTGGAGGAAAATTTTGTTTCATTTCTTCTAATTTCAGCTTAACCTGCTCTATTACTTCGTTGGCATTACTTCCGTAATTTTGTTTAAGCATAATTGAAGCAGACGGATCGCCGTCTAAATTTGAATAGATATCAAAAAATTCACTTCCAAGTTCTACTTTTGCAATGTCTTTTAATTTAATGCTTTCACCTTGTGAATTGGCACGAATTATTATCGCTTCATATTCTTCGGGTTTGTTATATTGTCCTTTATAGGTTAATACGTATTCTAAAGATTGTGCGGCTATACCCGAACTTTGACCAATTCTGCCTGGTCTACCAATAATACTTTGTTCGCCAATCGCATTCATTACTTCATCAACAGAAATATTGTAAGCGCGCATACGTTCGGGATTTAACCATACACGCATTGCATAACGGCGACTTCCTAATATCTGTGCTTTAGCAATACCTTTTACACGGTTAATTTCGGGAATAATGTTAACGGTAGCGTAATTGTATAGGAACTTTTCGTCCATACTTTTGTTTTTGCTGTACAAATTCACGTACATAAGCATACTTGGCTGTATAGGTGTTACCACCACACCTTCTTTCTGAACCAATTCGGGAAGCAGAGGCATTACCTGATCTATACGTGTTTTTACAAGAACAACTGCTTCATTGGGGTCGGTTCCCGGATCAAAAACCACATTTAAAGTAGCTTCGCCGGCACTTGTAGCATCGGTAGATATATAGCGCATACCCTGCACACCATTAATAGCATTCTCTAAAGTAATTAACGATGATTTTACCAAAACATCGGCACTTGCACCGGGATAAGCAATAAACACACTTACCGTAGTTGGCGCAATTTGAGGAAATTGTGAGGTAGGTAATTGTTTGATGGCTAACGAACCAACAAATAGAATGATGACCGATATTACTATTGCAAATACGGGTCTATGAATTATTTTTTTAAACATTTTACAGTGAGATTAATTACTCTGCATAGAGTTCTAAACTTGACATTACTTTTTGTGGTTCAAGATACTTGTACTGAATTTTTTGATTTTCCTTTACAAGTCTTAACCCATCGAGAAGAATTTTATCGTTAGGCTGTAAGCCATCACCCACGACGTAAATGTGTGAAATTTCGGCAGCAATTTTCACTTCGCGTGCCTTAACTACATTTTCGTGTGTAAGTACAAAAACATATTTTTTATCTAAAACTTCAAAAGTAGCCTTTTGCGGAATTAAAAGTGCATTTTTAAAGGGCGTGCTAATTATTACGTTTCCTGTTTGACCGTAACGAAGTAATGCCTTGGGGTTTGGAAAAGTAGCGCGGTAAGCAATATTACCCGTTTCGTTATCAAAATCAGCTTCAATTGTTTCTACAAAACCATCGTGATCAAACAATTCGCCGTTTGCCATTTTCAATTTTACCTGCAACACACTATCTTTTGTTTTATCCCCCATTTGATTTAAATATTCCGCTTCGGGAACATTAAAATACACCCACATTTTACTATTGTCTGCTAATTCGGTTAGTAAATCGCCTTCAGTGATTAAACTTCCCAAACGAACATGAAATCTGTCTATAATGCCACTAAATGGTGCACGAATTTCGGTAAACTGTAAATGCGTTTGCATTGATGCTAATTCTGCTTGTGCCTTATCATATTTTGCTTTTGCCATAGCAAGTTCGTTGGCAGAAACTACATTATTGCTATATAACTGCTTGGTATTTTTATATTCTATTTGGGCATAATTAGCTTCTGCCTTTGCACGGTTTACATCAGCTTCGTACAAATTAGGCATAATTTTAAACAACAATTGTCCTTTTGTAACAAATTGCCCTTCGTCTACATATATTTTTTGCAAATAGCCTTTTTCTTGTGCACGAATTTCAATA
This sequence comes from Paenimyroides ummariense, assembly GCA_040391585.1. Taxonomy (GTDB): domain Bacteria; phylum Bacteroidota; class Bacteroidia; order Flavobacteriales; family Flavobacteriaceae; genus Flavobacterium; species Flavobacterium ummariense_A. The sequence continues at coordinate 34,456 of JBEBXO010000018.1, forward strand.
TGGTTTACAGAACGTATTTGTGCAACATAATCTTTAAGAATAACGGTATCTTTTATAAGTGGACTTGTTACTGAAAAAGTGGTTTCATTATGCTTTTCTTCTTTGTGTGACTGGCAGCCAACGTTTAAAAAAGCCATGGAAAGGCTAAAAAAAACAAGCGCTTTTTTTATCATGTTAAATAATTTTAGTGATTTTTAAATTTTAATAAAACGGTATAAACAAGATGTTGTTCGATATTTTACGAACAAACAAGATGTTTACAATCAATATTTAAAAATAAAATCACAGCCTGATAACACGAAGCCTTAAAAACAGATTTGTTTTTAGATAAGAAAAAAAGACCGAAAGTTTTGCAAGTATCGTGGTACTTTTTGTAGTATGATAATAGATAGCTAAATGTGTCGCAAAAAACAACACAATTACTTTAAATAAAACTTTGATTTTTTGAATTTTCAAAGGATTTTGTGTACCAAAGTCTATTTCGGATAAATTTCCTTTATAATGAACGGTATAAGTTTGTACAATTTTGCTTGAGTGCAAATCGTTGTTTAACGTAGTTTCTGAATATTTAGCAATTGGTAAATTAACTAATTCAACAGCAGAATCAACATTTAAAAATATACTTTCAGTATTTTTTTGCGAAGTAAAAAGTGTATTTGCACAACAACTGCAAGCTGTTACAAATAACGCTATAAGCGAAAAGTAATATTTAAAAAAAGTTAATTTCATTCTGGCTGTAAATTTATTTAAAACCCTAAAGTGATCTACATAATAGTTGCTAAATAAACGTTAAAAAAACCTGCAAAAAAAATTTGCAGGTTTTAAATTATTTTATGTTATTTTCTGTTAACCAAGCGGTATATTTATCTCGGTTTGCAGCATGTTCTTCAATGGTACTTGCAAATTCGTGATAACCCATTCGTTCTACGCTGGCGCAAAAATAAATATAATTGTGCTTTTCTGCATTTAGTACAGCATCAATAGAACTTTCGTCTGGCATTGCAATTAAACCTTCTGGAACACCTTTGTATTTATAAGTATTAAACGGATGATCTAAAACCAAATCTTTCAAATAAACTCGTTTTATAACCTGTTCAAAATCATTACTTAAAGCTTTTTTTGCAAATACAACTGTTGGGTCGGCCTGTAAAAGCATATCGCGATTCAATCTGTTTAAATAGGCACCCGCAACTTTTGGACGTTCGTCTACTTTTGCTGTTTCTTTTTGAACAATTGCTGCCAACGAAGAAACTTCAACCAGAGATAAATTCAATGCTTTTGCTTTTGCTTTGCGCTCATCGTTCCAAAATCTTAAATACGATTTTTGCAACAAATTTCTAATTTTCAAAGGTGAACTGTTCCAATAAACTTCGTACGTATTGGGCATACACATAGCCAAAATATTGTCTTTTGTCATACCCATTTCCTGTAAAAAAGCAGGTTCTGTGAACGATTGATACAAATCGGCAATATCTGGTTCAACCTGTGACGAAATACGTTGCAGTAACTTTTGCAGTGTTTCCTGATTGTTAAAGGTAAGTTTTACCGGAACATTATGTCGTAACGATTTAATAATTCTATAATTATTGTATCCGTTTTCAATTAAATATCTTCCTGGTTCAACCGTAGATGATTCTCCTAACTTGGAAAATAAATTCTGTAGCGATTCGTAATCTTTTACATACTTTTTCAAGGTATCTTGAACTTGTGCATAAGTAGCATCAGTTGGAACAAGAACATAGATGCTTTTTTCTGAAAAAGCAGTGTTAGCTGTAAACGCTTTTCTATATAATTGGTATCCGAATATCAATGCTACAAAAATTCCAAGAATGGAAACGTAACTTACTAATTTATTAATTTTCATTTAAAGGATTTATTAATTGATACAGCGATTCATCGACATATACAGAACCTACTTTGTTCCATTGTTTTTTGACGCCGATTTTTTGAAATCCAAAATTAGAAAAAAGCTTGATACTAGCACTATTTGTTTCGGCAACATTAACAAAAATTTGATGCACGTTTAAAACCTGAAAGGCGTAACCTAAAAGTAACTTTACCGATTCACTGCCAAAACCCTTATTTCTTTCGGAAGGATTTTTAACTACGATGCCTAATCCTACTCTGCTGTTTTTTGGATCAAAATCGAAAAGATCAATTAATCCGATTAAATTATCTGATGATTTTTCTACAATTGCCAAGCGTAACTGTTTGGCTTCATAAATATCCTGATGACTGTTTTCCAAATAATTTTTCAACAACCATTTTGAATAAGGCGTTTGCGTATTGCTTACTTCCCAAAGCGTTTCATCGTTTTCAATTTCGTACAAAAACGATAAATCTTCGGGTTCTAAAGCGCGTAAATAAACTTGGTTTCCTTTTAAAAACATATTTAGTCGATAGAAATTTCTCCTTTAAAAACCTGTTTGGCTGCTCCAGTTAGCATAACGTTGTAATATTTTTCTTCGTTTTGATCGAAAGAAACCTCTACTTCCCCTCCTTCAACCTGAATAGTTATTTTGTTTGCGGCAGTTTTACCTAAATTATTCATAGCAATTGCCACGGCTGTAGCACCTGTTCCGCACGATAATGTTTCATCTTCCACCCCACGTTCGTAGGTTCTAATCTTGAAAGAATCAGCATTCAACTGTTCAACAAAATTTACATTGGTTCCGCCGGGTTGGTATGGTTCACTATAACGGATGTTTTTTCCGTGATTAAAAACATCAAAATTGGTTATATCATTTACTAAAGCAACGTGATGCGGCGATCCGGTAAATAAGAACGAAAAATCGTTATCTTTTTTTATGGCATCTTTTATAACATCAATCATTTGTAATGCTACTATTCCGTTATTACTAATTGTTGCATAATGCAAACCATCTATTGCATTAAAAGTAGTATTGTTTGAAAAAATCTCTAGAAAATGCGCAAACGAAACAATACAACGCCCACCATTGCCACACATGGTACTTTCGTTACCATCGGCATTATAATATACCATTTTAAAATCTGCAGCAGCATCGTTTTCTAACAAAATCAATCCGTCGCCACCAATTCCAAATCTGCGGTTACATAATTTTTCAATTAATTCCACATTATTTTTAGGAAAAAAGCCCGAACGATTATCAATCATTACAAAATCGTTACCTGTTCCCTGATATTTATAAAAAGTCAGTTTTTTCATAGTACAAATATACAATTATTAAAGGTTCGTTAAGTTGTGTTAACAAGCGTTAAACTGTTTTTTTATTATTTAAACATATTTTAATTTTAATGTTAAATAAACAAACATTACATACATATATGAAAAATATAGAAACAATTTTAACAGCATCTTTAATAAGTGGTGCTGTAACATTAGGATCGTACAAACTATTTTTTGACGATAATTCTCTTTTAAAAACATCAAACACTTTAACAACAAGTGCACCATTAAGAAATGTTGCAAATACTGCTTTTGATGTACCCGATTTTAAACTGGCTGCCGAAAAAACCATACACGCTGTGGTACACGTTAAAAATGTATCGTTTAGAAACGCTCCGCGAAACCCCATAATGGAATATTTTTACGGTTACCAAGGTGCCGACAAAACCTATGCGCAAGTTGGTACAGGTTCGGGCGTTATTATTTCTGAAGACGGCTACATTGTAACTAACAACCACGTAATTCAAAATGCCAGCGAACTAGAAATAACTTTGAACGACAACCGTACTTTTAAAGCAAAGTTGATTGGTACCGATTCTAAAATGGATATTGCGTTGCTAAAAATAGATACCAACGAAAAATTACCTTTTACGGTTTTCGCTGATTCTGATGCCATTAATGTGGGTGACTGGGTGTTAGCGGTAGGAAATCCATACAATTTAACATCAACCGTAACTGCGGGTATTGTATCAGCCAAAGCACGAAACTTATCAGAAAACGGAATTCAATCTTTTATTCAGACCGATGCTGCTGTTAACCCTGGAAATTCGGGCGGTGCATTGGTTAACGGAAACGGCGAGCTAATCGGTATCAATACCATGATTTCATCGGCAACAGGTTCGTATGTTGGTTATTCGTTCGCTATTCCATCAAACATGACTCGAAAAATTGTGAACGATTTAATGGAATACGGTAAAGTACAGCAGGGAATTTTAGGTGTTCAGGGTTACGAAATTAACAGTCAGGTTGCTGCCGAAAACAAACTGAATTTTAAACAGGGATTTTATGTAGAAAGCGTTACAAAAAATTCGGGAGCCGAACAGGCTGGTATTCGAAAAGGCGACATTATTTATAAAATAGATAATAAAGGAATTAATTCGTTTTTAGATTTAAACAGCATTATTGCTACCAAACGCCCCAATGATGAAGTAAAGGTTTCGTTAAAACGAAAAAATGAGGATAAAGAACTTTTGGTGAAATTAAGTAAAAAAGAACTTGCCCAAATACAGTTTAACGGTTTTGAAATAGAAAATTTATCGGCAACAGACCAAGAAGCGTTAGGTATAAATTATGGTGTAAAGATAAACGGTATTACTAACGAACGTTATAAACCTTACGAAGGCGAACTAAAAAACGCCATTATACTAGCGGTTAACGGATCTAAAATTCAGGATACCGAACATGCCAACGAAATTTTATCAAAACTAAACCAGCAACAGCTTCGCATTGATTTAATTACACCAAAAGGCGAACGATTGCGATTGATTTTGTAAACATAATTTAATTAAAACCTACTTTTTTAATTATATATGCTTGTATATCATAAAATTTAATATTTTTGTACAACTTTTTAAATTACAACACAATTTATACCCCAAATGGAAAATAGTTTATACGAAAAAGAATTGGCTTTCCAGGCAGACAGAAGAAAAGCTTGCGTAGAGTTTATTAAAATCGTTAATGATTTATGGTACGATAAATCGATTGAATTGGTTTTATTTAGAAACCAGTTAATTGACCGTAGCGTAAGCGACATTATTAATTTACACGAATACGCTGCTAAATTTGTTGAAAAACCAATAAATGTTTTTGATACAGTAGAAATTGCACGCGCCATTGCAACTGCAGATTTACCGCCAGCACGTATCGATATTGGTAAATTAACGTACGAATTCCATTTGGAAGACAGCAAATACAACGATTCTTTATCGTTTGTTGTTGATAAGTTAAAAGATGCAAAAGACAACCCAAGCATTCAACCAAAAGATGTTGTTTTATACGGCTTTGGTCGTATTGGTCGCTTATTAGCGCGCGAATTAATGGCTAAAATTGGTACCGGACAACAATTGCGTTTAAAAGCAATAGTTACACGTGATAAAAACGACGAATTATCGTTAGAAAAACGTGCTTCTTTATTGCGTTTAGACTCTATTCACGGTGATTTTGAAGGATCGGTTGGTATTGATGTAGCAAACGAATCTTTAATCATTAACGGTTCACCAGTTCGTATGATTTCTGCAGCACAACCAGAAGATATCGATTATACTCAATACGGAATCAACGACGCTTTAGTTATTGATAACACAGGTGTTTTTAAAGACGAAGCAGCTTTATCTCGCCATTTAAAATCAAAAGGAGCAACTAAAGTTTTATTAACAGCACCAGGTAAAGGGGTACCAAATGTGGTGTATGGTGTAAACCATGATGATTATAACATCGATGAAACACCAATTTGGTCGGCAGCATCTTGTACAACAAACGCTATTACACCAATTTTAGCTGTTGTTGAAGAAGAATTAGGTGTTGTAAAAGGACATTTAGAAACCATTCACGCTTATACAAACGACCAAAACTTGGTTGACAATATGCACAAAAAATACCGTCGTGGTAGAGCAGCAGCTTTAAACATGGTAATTACCGAAACGGGTGCAGGTTCTGCAGTAGCAAAAGCATTGCCAAGTTTAGCAGGTAAATTAACATCGAACGCTATTCGTGTTCCGGTTCCAAACGGTTCGTTAGTGGTTTTAAATTTAGAAGTTGGCAAACAAACTTCGGTAGAAGATTTAAACAGAATGATGAAGCAATACGCTTTAGAAGGTGAATTGGTAGAACAAATTAAATATTCGTTAAACAACGAATTAGTTTCTTCTGATATTGTTGGAACATCAGCTCCATCTATTTACGATTCTAACGCAACAATTGTTTCTGCAGATGGTAAAAACATTGTATTATACATTTGGTACGATAACGAATACGGCTACAGCCACCAAGTTATTCGTTTAGCTAAACACATTGCTAAAGTACGCAGATACGTTTACTATTAGTAGATAAACAAGTAATATATAATAGCCAGCTTTTTAGTTGGCTATTTTATTTTATATTAGCATAAAACTAAAAAATGATAAGAAAATTCTACATATTTTTTTTTATAAATTTATTATATTCTACCTCATACAGTCAAATATATCTTGATAATACGCCTTCTAGATTTTTTAATATTTTTCTTCAAAATAAGTATGACAATGATTCTATAATTAAAGTAAATAAAATAAAACGTATTACTTATTTTCAGTCAAACTCAGATACTAATCTCAGAAGAGATACTACAGAAGTTCGAGAATATAATATGGACGGTCGGTTTACAAAACACATATATTATAATCAAAATAAAAAATCAAAACTAGGAGTTTACACAAGGGAGAATAATCGAGAAAAAAGTATTTAGAGGAGTAAAGATATTTTCTTATCTTTCTTAAAACAAAAAAGTTTATGGAAT
>JBEBXO010000019.1:0-39925 GCA_040391585.1 Paenimyroides ummariense
CTTCAATTCCGTTTTCGTTCAAATATTTAGCAAATACAGCAGTTTGTCCGTGGGTAACATACACTTTTTCGGCATTTGTTTCTTTAACAGCTTTTAAAAGATCGTCCCAATCGGCATGATCGCTCACAGCAAAACCTGCGTCTGCACTGCGCCATCTTCTTGCTCCGCGAACCTGCATCCATCCCGAACAAATAGCGTAAACCATATTCGGAATTTTCTTTAAAACATTAGTGTCAACAAGCGCTGGCGGAACAATTACAATACCTTTATTTACATGTTGAACGGACTCTCTGAAATCAAGCGATTCATAATGTGGCAATTGAATACCTGCGTTTTCATACGCCTGATTCAATTTAGTAATGGAATAATGTGTGTAAACCGGAGCGATACCATTGACGGCATTTAAAATACGTTGCGCCTTGCCTAAAGAATATCCTACAAAAACAGATGTTTTGCCGATTTCCTGATTATGAAGCACCCAATTTTGCATGGATTCATTCAGTTTTTCGGTTGATGCCCATTTGTAAATTGGCAATCCAAAAGTACTTTCGGTAACAAATTCATGACATTTAACTGGCTCAAAAACAGTCGAAAGTCCGTCGTTTTGCAACTTATAATCACCCGAAACAACGGCAACTTTTCCTTTGTATTCCATGCGTATCTGTGCCGAACCAATAATATGACCCGCAGGGTGAAACGACACTTTTACGCCATTTATGTTGATGGATTCGTTGTAACCAATGCCTTGAACCTGAATATTTGTGCCAATGCGAATGTGAAGAATGGGAACTGTAAGATGGTGACACAGGTATTTTTTCATTCCCCAACGCGCATGATCGGCATGACCGTGCGTAATAAGCGCATAGTCTACGGGTTTCCAAGGATCGATATAAAACTTACCCGGAATACAGTAAATGCCTTTGTCTGTAAAATTTAATATTTGCATTTTTGCTGTGCTTTCTATCAAATTAAAACTAAAAAAATGGCGTTCTGAATGTTTTTATAAGGGAAGAAAAGATGCGGTTTTTCTGTAGTAAGAAATTCCGCATCTTGATAAGATACTAATTGTTAATTTTTATTTCTCATTTTTGAAAAAATCCATAGGACTAATCCAATTCCTAGAGCTATTAAAATAAAAGCCCACCACATGCCGGCTTCAAAAATGGTTTCTACCGCACTACAACTTGTTAAAAGTAATGAAGTAAAAATGGTACAGCTGAATAAAAAATACTTTTTCATAGTCTTAATTTTTTATAATGTGTATTAAAGATAACGAAAAAAATGAGAAAGAACTATAATAAATAGCACAATCATGCTATTTGTTTTTGTATTTAAAGTAATAAATCAGTAAAGTTGTGTTTACCAAAACCGAAAATCCGTTTGATAAAATTATAGGCCATTCGGTTTTCATAATTCCGTAAACCACCCATAGCGAAACGCCTGTGAGTAAAACAACAATCATGCTCCATGAAAGATTTTCTACATCTTTTTCCTTTAAAACCTTAACAAGCTGTGGTATCATAGATACCGATGTTAATATACCTGCAATTGTTCCTATAACTGTTTCCATAACCTAAATTTAGAAAATATTATTTATAGAACCTTTGCAGTTTGCGAATTTTGTTTATTTAGTGCCTTTACAAAAAGATCTAAATTCGCTAACTTTGTTATTTCGTTTTATTTTAAAAACACTAGTATGGTAAAGGCTGATAATCCCGTTGCACAAAAAATATTCTCTTTAAAAAATAAAGAATTTGTTACTCCACATTATATACGCATTACGTTAAGCGGTGATGTTTCTGCTTTTGCGAAAACAACGATTGGCGACAACAATAAAATATTTATTCCGCCAGTAGGAGTGAAAGAAGTGCATTTTCCGGTGTTAGATCAAGCATCGCATCAATGGATTTATCCAGCTAAAGAAGTGGCTCCGTTTGTACGAACCTATACCCACAGAGCTATTGATGTAGAAAAGAACGAACTGGTTATTGAATTTGTGCATCATGGCGAAAATGGTCCTGCATCTGCCTGGGCATTAAACGCAGCGGTAGGTGATCAATTGGGGGTTGCCATGCGCACCAAATCAAAAGAACTGTATCCGCAAAATGCCGACTGGTATTTATTGGTGGGTGATGCTACTGCAATTCCGGTATTGGCATCGGTTCTGGCAACACTTCCTGCATCGGCAAAAGGAACTTGTATAATTGAAGTTCCGACAAAAGCAGACGAACAGATTTTAAACACCAAGGCTGCTATTGATTTTATTTGGCTGCATAACCAACATTCTGAAAAGGGTAGTGAACTTGCCGAAACAGTTAAAAAGATCGAAATTCCACAAACAGAAAAATTCGGATATGTTGCTTGTGAATTTGCATCGGTTAAAGAAATTAGAAATTATTTGCGTAAAGATTTAGGTTGGACTACAAACGAACTAAATGCCTATTCTTATTGGAAAGCGGGAGTTGCAGAAGATAAATCGGTTGCAGACAGACAAAAAGAAAAACAGGAAATAGAATAAAAACACTTTTTTTTCTTAAAATAATTAATTGTTAATGATGTATTTATGATTTTTGTATTATTTTTAAAGAAAAATTATATGAAAAATAAATCATTACTTTTAATTCCTGTGTTGTTTTTAACTGCGTGTACTATTGATGAACATGAAGATAACAAACCTGCCGTGATAAAATTTCCGTTTGAAGCATTAGATCAGACGAATTTTAATAATGCATCGAATAGTTTGCAAGTACCGGCTGAAAATATAAAACTTGATTCTATTGTAGATTATGTTTATTTCAGATACAATCCTGAAACAGGAGTTTCAAATTATTATGGTAATAAAACAAATTCTTCTTTAGCAGCTCCACCACCTCCGAGACCAACTGGTAGAACAACGCAAGTGTTTACATATAATGTGAATAATAAAATTGAACGAATTGATTCTTTTGACAATAGTGATTCTGATGAACTAACTAAAAAAGGAACATTTGAAGGTTCAACACATTTCATTTACGATTCCAACAATAATTTAATTAAACGTGGCTATTCTTCGTCGGGTAATATAGAAGATGTGGTGTATCAATATGAATATATTTACTCTAATAATAAAATACTAACCGAAAAATTCCAAGATGGAACCTATAATGGTATAAAAGATTTTGTTTATCAATCATCTGGTGTACAATTAAAATATAGTACAAATGGTGAATGGTCATCAACCACAACCTATAAATTAGATTCATTTGATAATATTTTAGATGTTTCACGAGTTTGGGTTAACAATAATTCCACATATAATATTTCCTATAAGTTCCCAAAAAACATATACCACCCGTATGTAAATTTATTTCCAAAGAATTTCCCTCCAGTTTTGTGTTTTAGTGATAGTAATGGAGGTTACACTCATTTTTCATCAGGAGTTTCAGACACATTTTATTCTAAAATTCAGCTTAATAGTAGTTTTTATCCGGAAATTGTAGAATCAGGCAGTTATGACGAAGGTTATAGAACAAAATATTACTATTCAACAATAAATTAGAAAAAAGTCAAGGTGAAAACCTTGACTTTTTCATTCAACAAAAAAGCCGATGTGTTTTGCAACACACCGACTTTTTAAAAAATCAAACAAACTATTTTTAAAATACCTCTTGGGCTATTTTTCGTATCGTTTCCGATTTACTCATCGAGTAATAATGCACCACAGGAAATCCTGCAGCAATAATCTCTTTACTTTGCTGAATGCACCATTCAATTCCTATTTGTTTTACCGCTTCGTTGTCTTTAGCTTTAATCGCTTCCAAAACCAACTGATCGGGTAAATCTACCTTGAAACGATGTGGAATCATATTCAGCTGACCTTTAGTGGTCAATGGTTTCAACCCTGGAATAATCGGAACCGTAATTCCTGTAGCTCTGCATTTGTTTACAAAATCAAAAAACTTCTGATTGTCAAAAAACATTTGCGTAACAATATAATCTGCACCTTTATCTATTTTCTGTTTCAAAAAATTTAAGTCGGTATCAAAATTGGGAGCTTCCATATGCTTCTCCGGATAACCAGCTACACCAATGCAAAAATCAGTAGCGTGCGAATTTTCCAATTCATCATCCAAATAAATGCCGTTGTTCAAGTCATTAATTTGCGTTACCAATTCCGATGCGTATCTGTGACCGTTTTTTTCTGCCTTAAAATAAATTTCACTTTTCACCGCATCACCACGAAGCGCCACTACGTTATCAATACCCAAAAAATCCAAATCAATCAGAAAGTTTTCGGTATCTTCTTTCGTAAATCCACCACACAAAATATGCGGAATCGCGTCTACCTTGTATTTACTCTGAATCGCGGCACAAATTCCCACCGTTCCTGGGCGTTTTTTCACCACTTTGCGTTCCAACAAACCGTTACCCACTTCCTTGTACGTGTATTCCTCACGATGGTACGTTACATCAATAAACGGCGGATTGAATTCCATTAACGGATCAATCGTGTTAAAAATGCATTGAATGTTCTGACCTTTCAGCGGCGGCAATATTTCAAACGAAAACAAAGCTTTTCCGTTCGCGTTTTGTATATGTTCGGTTACTTTCATTTTTAATTATTTGGGCGTTACCCTTCGGGTCGGGAGAACTTCGTTCGCAAGTTTCTATAAAGCAACAATTAGTTGCTTATCTCACTTGTGTTACAAGCTTTTGTTGTACAAAAGGCTTTTCACTTTAATCCCTAACGCAATTACGTTTTTCAATTTTAATTCCCTGTTTGGGGGGTAGGGGGCTTAATTAATATTCGGACTTAGCCATTTCGTAGCTTCTTCTAAAGAAATGTTTTTTCGGTTAGCAAAATCAGCTACTTGATCTTTCGTTATTTTTCCTACACCGAAGTATTTTGCTTCTTTATTGGCAAAGTAATAACCCGATACCGACGAAGCCGGCCACATAGCTAAACTTTCTGTTAGCGAAACACCAATTTCATTTTCAACATCCAAAACCTCCCAAATGGTTTTCTTTTCCAAATGATCTGGACACGCAGGATAACCTGGCGCAGGACGAATCCCTTGGTAGGTTTCTTTAATCAAATCTTCATTCGATAATTCTTCTGTAGCTGCGTATCCCCAAATTTCTTTTCGCACACGTTCGTGTAAATATTCTGCAAATGCTTCGGCCAAGCGATCACCCAAAGCTTTTACCATAATAGAATTGTAATCGTCGTGTTGAGCTTCAAAAGCTTTTGCTTTTTCTTCTACACCAAATCCTGTAGATACGCAAAACAATCCTACATAATCTTGAAAACCACTTTTTTTAGGAGCTACAAAATCGGCCAATGCAATATTTGGCACCGTTCCCGATTTTTTCGATTGTTGACGAAGCGTTCTCAAATAATGCGTTTCTTTTTCATCAATCAATTCAATGTCATCTTCATTGACTTGATTGGCAGGAAAAATTCCTAAAATAGCTTTGGCTATAAACCAATTTTCCTCAATAATTTGTTGTAACATACGTTGCGCATCTTCAAACAAATCGTTAGCTTGGGTTCCTACAATCGTATCGGTTAAAATTTCTGGATATTTTCCAAACAATTCCCACGATCTAAAAAAGGGTGTCCAATCGATATACGGAACCAAATCTTTCAAAGCAACTTCTACTTGTTTTTTACCAATAAAATTTGGTGTTGCAATCGCTGTAGTTTCCCAATCGATTTTGTATTTATTTTTTCGTGCCGCTTCAATAGATAAAAACGTTTTATCCTTTGCTCTACTTAAAAAATCATGGCGGAGTTTTTCGTATTCGGCACGTATTTCTTCTTTATAAATTTTATTTTTATCGGGTTGCAACAAATTATTAATCACTGTAACAGCTCTCGAAGCATCGTTTACGTGAACTACTGCATTCTGATATTCTGGAGCAATTTTCACTGCGGTGTGCGCTCTCGATGTGGTAGCACCACCAATCATAATCGGAATGTTACTTCCCGCTTTTTCCAATTCTTTAGCTAAATGCACCATTTCATCTAACGAAGGCGTAATTAAACCACTTAAACCAATAACATCTACTTGCTCTTTAATTGCAGTTTCTATAATTTTTTCTGGTGGAACCATTACACCTAAATCAATAATTTCAAAATTGTTGCAAGCTAAAACCACCGCTACAATATTTTTTCCAATATCGTGTACATCGCCACGAACTGTTGCCATAAGGATCTTAGCCCCTCCCGTCCCCAAAGGGGAAGCCTGAGTATCTTGTGTCTGCAAAGGGGAAGCTTGAGCGTTTTGTGTATCCAAAGTAGAAACTTGAGTTTCTTTAGTTACGTCTTCTAATTCCTTTAATGTTTTTTCTATAACATCGATAACTTCAAACAACGAATGTAAAACTTGTTGGTTTGTAAAACGGATGACTTTGTAACCTTGAGTTTCTAACCATTCGGTTCTTAATTGGTCGTGTTCCTTTTGAATTGGATCATTATGAATACCACCATCTACTTCAATAATGAGTTGCTTTTTCAAACAAACAAAATCAGCAATATATTGACCGATGATATGTTGTCTTCTAAACTTATAATCACCGAGTTTTTTACCAGACAAAACATTCCAAAGCATTTGTTCTGCTTCAGTAGGATTGTTTCGCATTTCAATTGCTTTTGTTTTTAACTTCTCATAAAGCATAGGATTTGCCGTTTTCCAACCTGGTTCGGTTCCCCCTCTGGGGGTAAGGGGGCTCCTCTTTTGTTTTTCCTCTTCAATAAACGGTAATAAATAGGCCACGGCTTTTTTCATTACACGAGCAGATTTTACTACTTGAGGTAAAAACATTTTTCCCGATCCAAACAAATCTCCTACGACATTCATTCCGTTCATTAAATGGTTTTCGATGACTTGAATCGGTTTTTCAACACTTAATCGTGCTTCTTCTACATCTTCGTTTATAAATTCGTCAATACCTTTTACTAAAGCGTGTGTTAATCGTTCTTGTAGAGGAAGTGAACGCCATTCTCCGATTTTCTTCTCTGATAGTTTTACATCGCCTTTTAAATGCTCAGCAAAATCTAACAATCGTTCGGTAGCGTCTTCTCGTCGGTTCAACAAAACATCTTCTACATATTCTAACAATTCAGCATCAATTTGATCGTAAATTTCCAACAATTCAGGGTTTACAATTCCCATATTCATACCGTGTTGAATGGCGTGATATAAAAAGGCAGAATGCATCGCTTCACGAACTTTATCATTTCCTCTAAACGAAAACGAAACATTACTAACTCCTCCGGAAACATTTGCGTACGGAAGATTTTCTCGGATCCATTTTGTAGCTAAGAAAAAATCTAAAGCATTGTTGTTGTGCTCAGACATTCCGGTAGCAACAGGGAAAATGTTCGGATCGAAAATGATGTCTTGTGGAGCAAATTGCACTTCATTAACCAATAGGTCGTACGAACGTTTACAAATATCAATTCTACGTTGCAAGGTATCGGCTTGACCTTCTTCGTCAAAAGCCATTACAACAACCGCAGCTCCGTATTTTTTTATTTTTTTAGCATGTGCAATAAAAATGTCTTTTCCTTCTTTTAATGAAATAGAATTTACAACTCCTTTTCCTTGAATGGTTTGTAATCCAGCTTCAATTATTTCCCATTTTGAACTGTCAATCATAATAGGCACACGAGCAATGTCGGGCTCTGAGGCAATAAGATTTAGAAAATCGACCATTGCTTTTTTTCCATCCAACATTCCTTCATCCATATTGATGTCGATGATTTGTGCACCATTTTCAACTTGTAAACGAGCAATTTCTAAAGCTTCGTCAAATTTTTCTTCTTTAATCAATCGAAGAAATTTTCGAGAACCTGTAACATTCGTACGTTCACCAATGTTGATGAAATTTGATTCTTTCGTTACAAACAATGGCTCTAAACCCGATAAGGTTAAAATAGGTTCTGGTGTTGTTTTTTGATCGTTAGTTGATGAACGAATTGCATTGTGTTTTTGTACAACTTCAGCAATCAAACGAATGTGGTCTGGATTTGTTCCGCAACATCCACCAATAATTTGAACCAAATCTTCATTCAAATAATCGGCTATTAATTGTTGCATTTCCTCTGGCGATTGATCGTATTCTCCAAAAGCATTCGGTAAACCTGCATTGGGATGAGCGGAAATATTTACCGAGGTGTGCAACGCCAATTGTTTTAAATAGGGTTTTAATTGTTCGGCACCCAAAGCGCAATTGAATCCGATACTTAATAACGGAATATGCGAAATGGAAATTAAAAACGCATCAACCGTTTGCCCTGAAAGTGTACGCCCCGAAGCATCGGTAATAGTTCCAGAAACCATAATTGGAATATCGATTCCTCGATCTTCTTTTACTTCTTGAATGGCAAACAACGCAGCTTTTGCATTTAATGTGTCGAAAATAGTTTCAACCAATAACAAATCGCAACCACCATCTAATAAAGCTTCTACTTGTTGTTTGTAAGCAACGCGCAATTCATCAAACGTAACGGCACGATATCCTGGATCGTTCACATCTGGCGACATAGAAGCTGTACGATTCGTTGGTCCGATAGAACCTGCTACAAAACGTGGTTGATTTGGAGTAATCGTTTGGAACTCATCACATACTTCTCGTGCTATTTTAGCAGATTCGTAATTCAATTGATAGACATAATCTTCCAAATGATAATCAGCCATTCCAATGGTTGTTCCTGAAAAGGTATTGGTTTCTATAATATCGGCACCCGCTTGTAAATATTTTCTATGAACTTCTTTTACAGCTTCTGGTTGAGTAATGGAAAGTAAATCGTTGTTTCCTTTTAACGGATGTGCAAAATCTTTAAACCATTCGCCACGAAAATCTTCTTCAGTAAACTGATATTGTTGCAACATCGTTCCCATAGCACCGTCTAATACTAAGGTTCTATGTTGAATGATCTCTGTGGTGTTTGCGTATGTTTTACATTCTGTTTCCATTATAAAAAGGCTTGATTTAATTCGGCAATAATATCTTCTACGTGTTCTAAACCAATGGAAATACGTATTAATCCTTCGGTTAGATTGGCTTCTTTTAATTCTTCAGCATTTAATTTGCTGTGTGTTGAGGTTGCTGGATGTGTAACAATAGTTCTCGTATCGCCTAAATTCGCTGAAATAGAAAACAATTGAATACTGTCTATAAATTTTCTTCCAGCTTCTTTTCCTCCTTGCAATTCAAATGCGATGATGTTTCCACCTAATTTCATTTGTTTTTTAGCAATTTCATATTGCGGATGCGAGGGTAAAAAAGGATATTTTACACTTGAAACAGCAGGGTGACCTTCTAAAAATTGAGCAATTTTTAATGCATTTTCGCTGTGTTTTTCTACTCGAAGTGGTAAGGTTTCTAAACTTTTAGAAAGTACCCAAGCATTAAATGGCGCTAATGATGGTCCGGTGTTACGAGAAAATAAATAAATTTCACGAATCAATTCTTTAGATCCTACAGTAACACCACCTAAAACACGACCTTGACCATCTATTAATTTTGTTGCAGAATGCACCACCAAATGAGCTCCAAAGTCAATTGGGTCCTGAATAAAAGGTGTAGCAAACGTATTGTCTACAATCAATAGCAGATTGTGTTTTTTTGCCAATTCACCTAAAAATTCTAAATCAATGATTTCAACACCTGGATTGGTTGGCGTTTCTACAAATAATATTTTTGTGTTCGATTGAATTTTTTCTTCTATAGTTTCTGGTTCAGAAATATTAAAGTAGGTCGTTTCAATATTCCATTTGGGTAAATATTTAGTAAACAACGTATGTGTAGAACCAAACACGCTACTTGCAGAAACAATATGATCGCCACTTGAAAGAAAGGATACTAACGTATTATAAACCGCGGCCATTCCTGTAGCAAAACCAACACCATCTTCTGCGTTTTCAAGCAAAACGATTTTCTCGATAAATTCCGAAACGTTTGGATTGCTAAAACGTGAATAAATGTTTCGATCTTTTTCTTCAGCAAAAGAAGCTCTCATATCTTCGGCATCCTCAAAAATAAAGCTTGATGTTAAAAATAGGGGAGCGCTATGTTCTAAATACTGCGTGCGCTCGATTTGATTTCTTATAGCTATTGTTTCTTTTCTCATAGTTTGTTTGATTTTGTTTGATTTTTTGATGTTCTCGACAAGCTCGAACTGACATTGTGTTTGATGTTACCATCACTTCGAGTAGCAAAGCGTATCGAGAAGTTTGTTTTGAGACTCTGAAACAAGTTCAGAGTGACATATATTTTTGTTTCATAACGTCATTTCGAGTAGCGAAATGTAATGAAGCGTATCGAGAAGTCACCTTGTTCTCGACGAGCTCGAACTGACGATGTTTTCTGGTGTTACCGTTACTTCGAGTAGTTGAATGTTACCAGAAGTTGTTGTTATTTCTTTTCTGCCAATCGTAAAATATCTCCAAAAACACCTCGTGCTGTAACGTGAGCTCCCGCTCCAGCGCCTTGAATAATGATTGGTCGGTCACCGTAAGATTCTGTATAGATTTCGAAAATACTATCAGATCCTGAAAGCTGACCTAAAGCAGAGTTTTTATCCACCTTTACTAATTTGGTTTCTAAAACACCTTTGCTTAATTGTAAATCGCCAGACAACTCGCCAACATATCGCAACACTTCATTGGGTTTTAAATCTTGTTTAATGGTGTTGTAATAGTCATTCAATCCTTCTAATTGATTTAAAAATGATTCCACTGATAATTTTTGAAAATTTTCTGGAATTAAATTTTGAATAGAAATGTCATCTAATTCGTTTTCTAAATCCAATTCTCGAGCTAAAATCAATAACTTTCTTGCAACATCAGTTCCTGATAAATCATCTCTTGGATCAGGTTCTGTAAATCCTTTCGCGATAGCTTCTTTTAAAACGTCAGAAAACGGACGGTCTTCAATAGAAAATGTATTGAAAATAAAACTCAATGTTCCAGAGAAAACTCCTTTAATTTTGGTAATACTTTCTCCTGACAAATGCAATAATTTAATATTGTCTATCAATGGTAAACCTGCACCAACGTTAGTTTCATACAAATATTCTTTCTGATTTCTTTTTAAAGTTTCTCGTAAGTTTTTATAGAAATCAAACGATAAGGTATTCGCAATTTTGTTAGATGAAACCACATCAAATCCGTGTTGGATAAAATCTTCGTATCGATTAGGTAAGGAAGAAGAGGCGGTATTATCAACCAAAATCAAATTTTCTAAATGATGCTCTTTTGCATAAGCTACAATAGATGATAAAGGATTTGGTTGAGGTACCTCAAATGCTTGTTTCCAATTTTCACCGAAGCCATCGTTTTTAAAATAAACAGATGTTGAATTGGCAATGGCGAATATGTTTAGATCGATGCCTTTCTTTTCTGCAATTTGATTTCTTGCCGAAACGATTTGATCAATCAATACACTTCCTACCGTTCCTTTTCCAACAATCGCTACATTAATTGTTTTATTGATTCCGAAAATTTGTCCGTGAATCACGTGTAATGCTTTTTTAAATTGATCCTTTTCTACGACCAAACTCACATTTCTTCCAGTAATAGAATTGTTAAATAAAATAGGTACAATACCGTTTTTAATCAATGCGCTGTACGGTTTGTGAAACGATTCTAAATCTTGACCAATAATTGAGATTACAGCGATGTTGGTGTTTACGTGTATATTTTCAACATCTTTGGTATAGAAATCTTCAGCAAATTCATTTTCTAAAGTTGTTTTTGCTAGAAAAGCATTTTTTTCTTCTACTACAAATCCAATTCCTCGTTCAGATGAACCTTGAGCAATGACACTAACACTGATTTTTTCTTTAGCTAAAGCATTAAAAATTCGTGCATCAACGCCAGATTTTCCTAACAATCCTTTCCCATAAAATTGAATCAATGCTACATTTTGCAATACCGTTAATGATTTGACATCTTTAGCTGTTGGTTTTGCAGAGATTAATGTTCCAGGACTGTTTGGGTTTAAAGTGTTTAAAATTCGTAAAGGAATTTTCTTCTCAATTAATGGAATGATGGTTTTGGCGTGAAGAATGTTTGCTCCGAAATTGGCCAATTCATTTGCCTCATCATAATGCAATTCGTCGATGCGCTTTGCAGTGCTTACCCATTCTGGATTTGTGGTGTAAATTCCATCTACGTGAGTGAAATTTAAAAACTCTTCAGCGTTGGTATATTTTGCAATTAATGCTGCAGTTAAGTTACTTCCATTTCTTCCTAAAGTGGTAATTTCTCCATTTTCGTTGCTTCCTATAAAGCCACCTAAAACCACTAATTTGCTTGACTTAATTTTTGAAAATTGTTCTTTAATAGAAATTTCGGTCGTGGTTTCATTTACATTAGCCGAACCAAAATAACTATCAGTTTTTATTAATTGTGTACTATCTACAAAAACGGCTTCGTATCCTTTTTCATTTAAGATTTCAGTAATCACTTTTGAACTGATTAATTCGCCTTGCGCCAAAAATAAATCCTGTACTTTTGGGCTGTAATCTTGAATTAAAGAAACGCCTTGCAAAATATTTTCTATCAATTGAAAATGATTTTCTGTATTGATTTCCCGATAAAAATTCAAGTTTTTTAATTCGTTTAATAATTCTTGATACGGTTCGTTGTTTTTGGCTTTTCTTAATAATTCCAACAATAAATCGGTGGTGTTTCCAATGGCAGAAACTACTACAATTAACGATGAGGTTTTACGGTATTTTTCAATAATATACAGCAAATCGTTGCTTTTATGCAGACTTGCTAGTGATTTTCCGCCAAATTTTAATACTTTGCTCATAAATAATTTTCTAATATTTTTCCTAATTTTTCAAATTCTATTAAAAAGGCATCGTGCCCGTGTGTTGATTCTAAAGAATGATGCGTTACGTTTCTGTATGATTTTGCTAGTTCATTTGCCCAATCGATTTGATGTTGGGGGTGAAACAACCAATCCGATGAAATACTTACAACAACAATTTGCGTGTTACTTTTGTGGGCTGCTTTTATATATTGTTCTTTACTTGATCCTTTTCCTATCGACCCTAATAAATGATTCATGATTTGATAAGACTTTTTAGAAAATCGTTTTTTTAATGAATTTCCGTGATACACAAGCCAGTTTTCTATTGTTTGATTACTGCTTTTAAACTTATCATCAATTCCTAACGCATTTCTGTAAAAAAGCATCGACCACATTCGCGCTTGTTCATATCCTTGATCGTTTTGCAAAAGATCGTTCTGTAAAAAAGTTATTGCTTTAATCCAATGATCTTCAAACGGATTTGCACCAATGCTTATTAATTTATCAAACAATTCAGGATTTTCTTTCCACATTTCCCACGCAATGGCTCCACCCAAACTCCCACCGATTATTGAAATATTTGTTTTAAGCTGTAATTCGTTCAGCAACCACAAATTAATTTTTGCTATGTCATTTACTGTTATTTTTTCAACTGAATGAATGTGTAAATGTGTGTCTGTTGCAAAACCGTTACCCAATGTATCAATAGATAAAATGTTGTATTTGTCGGTGTCAATAATTTTAGATGTACCAACCAATTGCTTCCACCAGCCATTTTCGCCAGTAACGGAGCTGTTTCCAGTTAAAGCGTGCAAAATCAAGACAACAGGTTTTACTTTGTTTATATTTCCTATCCATTGATAGCTGATTTCGCAGGCTTTGTCTGAAAAATGTCGGGTTAAATATTCGGGTACTATTTTTTTATACATCTTTTGAAAATATTCTTGAATCAGTTTTATTCCATAAAAAAATCCTTCAGGGCTATACCTAAAGGATTTTTACAATCATTAATTTGTTGGTATAGACTATCCGGACGCTTTACGCATCATCATAACCATTACCATAATATTTTGTGTTTTTGTTTTCATTTTTAATTTCTTACCGCACAAATATATAGTTATATTTTCTAAACACAAGTTGTTTTTGTGAAAAAAAATCTAATTTGTTGGTTTCTTTTAAATATTTTTGTGAATAGTTTTCTGTTTTTAAGCTGGTATTTAGATTTTTTTTATGTTTTGTTTTCTAAATGCAGAAAAGCTATTTGCTTATCGTTTTAAAAACAGATTTAAAAAAAAAGACTTTTTCATCAAAAAAAATCTAAACTGATAATTATCATATTTTATGAAGTCCTGCCATAATAATTTTGGACAAAGATTTAAGGTATGGGTGTAATTTATATTTTAATATGCATTAGCATATTTGTAGCAGCCGTTTTTCTGACCCTCTTCATAAAATCAGTAAAAAGCGGACAATTCGATGATCAGTATACACCATCGGTGAGAATGCTGTTCGACGATGAGATCAAAGAAAAAAAAGGAAAAAAACAAAAACAATCAAATTAATTATTATTTATGGAAGTGCAACAATTTTATTACGATAACAAAATTGTTAAGAAGTTCCTGTATGCTGCAATACTTTTCGGAGTTGTAGGTATGCTGGTAGGGTTGCTTTTAGCAATTATGTTTATATTCCCGAACATCACAGATAATATTCCGTGGTTAAGTTTCGGTAGGCTTCGTCCTTTACACACCAATGCGGTTATTTTTGCGTTTGTTGGTAATACCATTTTTGCGGGCGTTTATTATTCATTGCAACGCCTGCTAAAAACCAGAATGTACAGCGATCTTTTAAGTAACATTAATTTCTGGGGTTGGCAGCTTATTATTGTAGCTGCAGCTATTACGCTGCCTTTGGGTTTTACTTCGTCTAAAGAATATGCCGAATTAGAATGGCCTATTGATATTGCTATTGCTGTGGTTTGGGTTGTTTTTGGTATTAATATGATTATGACCATTATTAAACGTAGAGAACGCCACCTGTATGTTGCTATTTGGTTTTACCTGGCAACCTTTGTTACTGTAGCTGTTCTACATATTTTTAATAATATAGAACTACCTGTGAACATGTGGAAATCGTATTCGGTTTACGCAGGTGTGCAAGATGCTTTGGTACAGTGGTGGTACGGTCACAATGCGGTAGCATTTTTCTTAACAACGCCGTTTTTGGGATTAATGTATTATTATCTGCCTAAAATTGCCAATCGTCCGGTTTATTCTTATCGTTTGTCAATCATTCACTTTTGGTCGTTGATCTTTTTATATATCTGGGCTGGTCCTCATCACTTGTTGTACACGGCATTGCCAGAATGGGCACAAAATTTAGGTGTAGTATTTTCTGTAATGCTTATTGCACCGTCTTGGGGTGGTATGATTAACGGGTTGTTAACACTTCGCGGCGCTTGGGATAAAGTTAGAACAGAACCTGTATTAAAATTCTTCGTGGTTGCAATTACCGGTTATGGTATGGCTACTTTTGAAGGACCAATGCTTTCTTTGAAAAACGTGAATGCCATTGCCCATTATACAGACTGGATTGTAGCACACGTACACGTTGGTGCTTTGGCTTGGAACGGATTTATGGCATTTGCAATTATGTATTGGTTACTGCCACGAATTGCAAAAACAGAATTATATTCTAAAAAACTGGCAAATTTTCATTTTTGGATTGGTACTTTAGGTATTATACTTTACACCATTCCTTTATATGTAGCAGGTTTCAGCCAGCACATGATGTGGAAACAGTTTAATCCAGACGGAACATTAAAATACGGTAACTTCCTAGAAACAGTAACGGCTATTATGCCAATGTACGCTATGCGTGCCGTAGGTGGATCGTTATATTTAATTGGTATTCTGGTTCTTGTTTACAATATTTATAGAACAATGACTGCTGCTCCAAAAGTAGAAGACGAATTGGCTGAAGCTCCGGCATTGGCACGAATCTCTTCAAAACGTGTTCGCGGCGAAAGATTCCACGCTTGGTTGGAACGTAAACCAATTCAATTAACAATTTTAGCTACAATAGCTATTTTAATTGGTGGAATTATTCAGATTGTTCCAACATTGGTAGTCGATTCTAACATTCAAACCATATCAAGTGTAAAACCATATACACCGTTAGAATTGGAAGGTCGAGATTTATATATTCGTGAAGGTTGTGTAAACTGCCACTCGCAAATGGTTCGACCATTCAGAAGTGAAGTAGAACGTTACGGTGAATACTCAAAATCTGGAGAATATGTGTACGATTATCCGTTCTTATGGGGATCAAAACGTACCGGGCCCGATTTACACCGTTTAGGAGCGAAATATTCAGACAACTGGCATTTTAATCATATGTACGATCCGCAAAGTACCTCACCAGGATCAATCATGCCGGGCTACAAATGGTTGTTTGATAACGAAGCGATGGATCTTACCGAAGTAGAAACCAAAATGCGCGTAATGCAAAAGTTAGGTGTTCCTTATACCGATGAAGAAATTGCGAATGCTAAAAAATCGATCCAAATTCAAGCACAAAAAATCGAGGAAAATTTAAAGAACGATCCCGATTTTGTAAAATCGTACGAAGCCAGCAAAAAAGCTGCCGAAGCTAACGGAGAAAAATTTGTTCCAATGAGCGAAAGAGAAATTACGGCTTTAATTGCGTATTTACAGCGTTTGGGAACCGATATTAAGGTTAAAGATAAAAACGAATAGGTTATGTTGAAGTTTATAAAACACAATATGGATACCATTTCAGGAATTGAAATTTATCCCATTATCGCCTTACTTATCTTCTTTTTGTTCTTTACGGGCTTAATTATCTGGGTGTTTACCTATAAAAAAAGCGCATTGAACGAATTAAGTAAGTTGCCGTTGCAAAATGCCGACGAAAACGAAGATCAAACCAATATGAATTTATAGTTATGAAAAGATTTTTCCCTGTATATGTCCGCGTTCCGCTAATATTCTTTACCTGCTACGGAATTTTAGAATATTTAATAGATTCGGGCGACAAGCCAGCTTTAATAGCTTATCCGTCTGTATTGTTGCTTTTAGGTTTGATTTTGTTGGTACTTATTGCATTAGAAATTGTTGCAAGCGCATCTAACAATATCATCAATCAACTCATGACGCCTGAAGAGCGTGCGGCAAAAGAAGCAATGGATAATATACCGCTTTCTCAAACTCCGTTTGTTAAAAAGTGGCTTCATAAATTAACTAGAACCAGATCAATTGCTGAAGAAAAAGAAATTGAGCTAGAGCATGACTACGACGGTATTAAAGAATTAGATAACGATTTACCGCCATGGTGGGTATATCTTTTTTATGCCACTATAATTTTCGGAGTGATTTACATTGGTAAATACCATTTATTTGGTGGCGATAATCAAATTCAGGAACTTGAAAAAGACCTGATGATTGCCCAAAAAGAAATAGAAGAGTACAAGAAAACGGCTCCCGATTTACTTACAGCAGACCAAGTGGTTTTATTGACCGATGCTGGTGATATTGCTGCCGGAAAAACGATTTTCGATGCTAATTGTGTAGCGTGTCATCGCGCCGATGGTGGCGGTGGTATTGGTCCTAATTTAACAGATGAGTATTGGATTTTAGGTGGCGATGTGAAAGAAATTTTTAATACCATTATGGAAGGTGGTCGCGACGGTAAAGGAATGGTTTCTTGGAAACAGCAAATTAAACCAAGCGATATTCAAAAAGTAGCAAGTTATATTTTATCGTTGCAAGGTACAAATCCAGCCGATGGTAAAGCACCAGAAGGTGACAAGGTTGCAGCATCGGCAAATGCTACACCTGTTAAAAACGATAGTTTGGCAGCACCGCAAGCAAGTGCACCAGACGCATAGTAATTTCCATAATCATTTGGAGAGTTTTAGTTTTATTTTTCTTCCACAGCTCTTCACAAACAAGGGCTGTGGTTATTTAAGACTAATTTTAAATTAAGTAGTAATGATTAATGAAGATAGTAACAGCTTTAGAGACAGATTAGGTACTGTTGACGAAGAAGGAAAAAGAATTTGGGTATATCCTAAAAAACCGTCTGGTAAATTTTACGATCTGCGCAAAGTAATAAGTTATTTACTGCTGGTTATTCTTTTGGCATCGCCATTTGTAAAAATAAACGGTAACCAGTTGTTTTTATTTAATGTTTTAGAACGCAAATTTTCAATATTCAGCTTTACGTTCTGGCCGCAAGATTTCTACATAGTGGTAATAGCAATTATTGTTTGTGTGGTTTTCGTAGCACTTTTTACAGTTGTTTTCGGTAGAATTTTTTGTGGATGGATCTGCCCGCAAACGATCTTTCTTGAAATGGTTTTTAGAAGGATCGAATATTGGATCGAAGGCGACAGAGGCGCACAGATACGATTAGACAAACAAAAATGGAACGCCGAAAAAATAAGAAAGAAAAGCTTAAAATGGTTCATCTTTTTTATTGTATCCTTTATAATAGCAAACGTTTTTCTGGCATATTTAATAGGATCAGATCAGGTTTTGGGAATGATTAAAAACGGACCGTTAAATAACGTTTCAACCTTTGTATCATTAATAATATTTACAGCTGTTTTCTATTTTGTGTTTGCATGGTTTCGTGAACAGGTTTGTATCATCGCATGTCCTTACGGAAGGTTACAAGGTGTTTTGTTAGACGAAAAATCACTGGTTGTAGCGTACGATTATAAACGTGGCGAAGCAGAAAAAGGCAGAGCCAAATTCAGAAAAAACGAAGACAGGTCAGAAAAAGGCGTTGGTGATTGTATAGATTGTTCGCAATGCGTGCAGGTTTGTCCAACGGGAATCGATATCCGCAACGGTACACAGTTAGAGTGTGTAAACTGTACCGCTTGTATCGATGCTTGTGATTTTATGATGGAATCGGTAAATCTGCCAAAAGGTTTAATCAGATACGCATCGGAAGATGAAATCGCCAAAAAAGAAAAATTCGTATTCACAGCCCGTATGAAAGGCTATTCTGCCGTACTGTTGATATTGGTTGGAATTTTAACAGGCTTGTTGTTCTTACGAAGCGAAGTGGAAGCAAAAGTATTGCGTTTACCGGGACAGTTGTTTGAACATAAAGGCGAAAATATCAGTAATGTTTACACCTATAAAATTGTCAATAAAACCGCTCGAGATTACGATAACGTATCCATTAAACTGATACATCCGCAAGGAAAATTGGAGTTGGTTGGTAAAAAATCGATCAAAATTCCAAAAGAAGAAATAGTGCAGGGGACATTGTTCATTGAAATTCCGCAGGCATTATTAAAGAGTGATAAAACCGAGGTTCAGTTAGAAATTTATAATAACGATGAATTGATCGATCACACAAAAACCAACTTTTTAGGGCCGCGAAGTTTTAATTAGAAGGAAAAGAAAAAAAGAAAAACTAAAACAAGAAACAAATGAAATTTAATTGGGGAACAGGAATAGTAATAGGTATCATAGCATTTATGATATTTATACTGCAGTATGTAATTCGGGTGCAAGTTGATGCCCGATATGATAACGAACTGGTAACGGAACAATATTATCAGAAAGAAACCGAAATTAACGGAAACAGACTTAAACAAGAGAATGCTTTTGCGTTAAAAGATCAGTTGCGATTTGAAATTTCAGAAAAAGGAATAACTATTTATTTTCCTGAAGATTTTAATGCTACCGATATTAAAGGAACAGTATCCCTATACAGACCGTCTAACCAGGCTTTTGATCAAACAATTTCTTTGGAATTGTCTTCAAATCACATGCTTATACCTAAATCTCGCTTGGTAGATGGTCGTTGGGATATTACATTAGATTTTACACACAATAACACCGCTTATTTAAAACAGCAAACCTTGGTTTTATAATGATTATACCGTTATTGTTGGGGTTATTTGGAAGCATGCACTGTGTAGCAATGTGCGGACCAATTGCTTTGGCGTTACCCGTGCATCAATTTAACACCACAAAAAAAACAGCAGCTATTTTACTGTATCATTTAGGCAGAATAAGCGTTTACGTTTTATTGGGAATCATTTTTGGAGCATTAGGCAAAGGCTTGTTTATTGCAGGTTTACAACAAAATGTTTCTATTATATTGGGAGTTCTTTTAATTATGGGAGTTTTGTTTTTTAATGAAAAAAGACTTCAGAATGTAGTTTTAAGTTCCAATTCTAAATGGTATTTAAAGTTTAAAAATAGCTTTGGCACATACATCCGCAAAAAAACACTTACATCGTTCGTTGTTATGGGCATTTTGAACGGTTTGCTGCCATGTGCCATGATTTATATGGCATTGTTTGGCGCAACCGCAACACAAGGCAGTTTATACGGTGGTTTGTTTATGTTGTGGTATGGTCTGGGAACCATTCCTTTACTTACGCTTTTAGTTTGGATGGGAAGTTGGGTTAACAGAAACTTTAAAAATAAATTTCAAAAGGCTGTGCCGGTTTTTTTAATATTTACAGGATGTTTATTGATTGTACGAGGTTTAAATTTAGATATTCCGTATGTATCGCCCACAAGCTTGCAACTATTTATATCGGGAAATCCACAGTGTTTTTAATAAAAAAAGAGATTCAATTACGAATCTCTTTTTTGTTTTATTTGATTAACGATAATCTGTATTCAACTTTATTCCAGTCTACTAACTGCCAAAAGTTTTCAATATATTTTGGTCGTTCGTTTTTATACTTTAAGTAGTAAGCATGTTCCCAAACATCAATATTCATTAAAGGATATCCTTTAACTTCTGCATTTGGCATCAACGGATTATCTTGATTAATTGATGTGGTAATTTTCAAAGTACCATCGTTCTGATATACCAACCAAACCCAGCCCGAACCAAATAATCCTTTAGCTGCATCGCTGAATTGTGTTTTAAATGTATCGAAACTTCCAAAATCTTTATTGATTAATTCGGCTACTTTTCCTGTTGGGCGTCCGCCTGCTTTTGGACCTATAATTTCCCAGAAAATATTGTGATTGTAGTATCCGCCGGCATTATTTCTCAACGCACTGTTTTTAAGATCCATTCCTTTTAAAATCTCTTCAATAGACATGGTTTCTAAAGGTGTTCCTTTCACGGCATCATTCAATTTATTGCAATAACCTAAATGGTGCTTGCCGTAATGTGTTTCAACCGTTTGTCCGTCCATATAAGGTTC
The DNA here is from genome assembly GCA_040391585.1 of Paenimyroides ummariense. GTDB lineage: Bacteria > Bacteroidota > Bacteroidia > Flavobacteriales > Flavobacteriaceae > Flavobacterium > Flavobacterium ummariense_A. The sequence continues at coordinate 21,029 of JBEBXO010000019.1, forward strand.
TAAATCGTTGTAACCGTAATTTAAACCTTTCATTTGAAAAGCTCCTTGGTTTGCAACTACAGATTTTGGATCGCCTTCTGCGGGAATGGAATCTTTTGCATTTGCGCTTGGCACTTGCACTTCGGTCATTTCTTCTTTATTTTTACAGCTGAACAGTACTAACGATGTAACTGCTGTAAGTATTAAAATGGATTTTTTCATACAATTTATAGGTTTAATGATTTTACAAGTTCAATATACAAAATTTTAGCCTCTTCTTGTGTTAAATGTGAAACTTGTTTCCACGCATTGAATTTAAAGCCTCGGATTAAATCAATTTGATGATACCTGAAATTATGCGAATAATCTAAAGTTGCCTGTTTGTAATAGGCATACAGTCTTAAACGCACATCGGGCGGCAAAACAATTAGGGTGGCAGATGCTTTTTCAAAAGCTTCTTTAAATAACTGATCGGTTTCTGTCATTTATTTATTGGCAATTACCGTTTTGTTTCCGCGTGCCTTTTGGTTAAGCACCACATTTACATTTGTTCCAAGCGGAAGATATAAATCTACACGTGATCCAAATTTAATAAAGCCGGCGTCTTCACCCTGATTAACTCTTTGCCCCACTTTAGCGTAATTTACAATACGTTTTGCTAATGCACCGGCAATTTGTCTGTACATTACTTCGCCATACACAGGATTGTCTATAACAACCGTGGTACGTTCGTTTTCTTCACTCGCTTTTGGATGCCACGCTACCAAATATTTCCCTGGGTGATATTTACTGTATTTTACCATTCCGTTTAAAGCATATCTAGTTACATGCACATTTATTGGCGACATAAAGATAGATACCATTAAACGTTTGTCTTTAAAGTATTCTGGTTCGTAAACTTCTTCAATTACAACTACTTTACCATCAACGGGAGCCAATATCAAATGATCGGCAATATCGTTTAAATTTCTTTTAGGATTTCTAAAAAACTGTAGTACAATTACTAAAAACAATAAAGCAGCTATTTGTATGGTTTTAACCAACCATGGAATAGATACCAGATATTCAACGCCAATGATAACTACAACAGCAATTATAAGTGAAAATAAAATAATTTTAGCGCCTTCTTTATGAAACATTAGATAATAATTTTATAAATTAAAAATAAAAACGGTGCAGCAAATAAAATACTGTCTAACCTGTCTAAAATACCGCCGTGTCCGGGCATGATTGATCCGCTGTCTTTAATACCTGCCTGGCGTTTGTATTTTGATTCTACCAAATCGCCAATGGTTCCAATAACGCTTATTCCCAAACCAATTAACAGCCAAAACGGTAATGATGCCTGTATATCTGTATATTTAAAGATAATAACAGCAGCAATCTGTGTAAAAATTAATCCGCCAACAAAACCTTCAATGGTTTTCTTTGGCGATATTTTCTCGTAAAGCTTATGTTTTCCTAAAAGCTTGCCACAAATATAAGCAAAAGTGTCGTTACACCATATCATTATAAAGATACTTAATAAAAGTAGGGGAGTGTAGCTTTGGTTAGAATAGGGTAATTGCGTAATAATTAAAAATGGCAATATTACGTAACCTGTTAAGTGTAGGTATTTTAAAATATTTGTAGGTTTTACAAATGTTTTGTTTTTAAAAAGATCAAAAATTAAAAAGATACTGAATGGCAGAACTAATAGATAAATACTGTTTATTGGAAGATTATCTAAAAAAATAAAAGACGATGCCAAAATAATCGACCAAATATAACCCCACTTTTTGTTGATTTGATACAGCTGACAGAATTCATAAACTGCCACCAAAAAAAAGAACGCAAATAGTATAAGGAATGTGTATTTTGAAAACAAAATTGCACCAACTAACAGTGCAATGTATAATATTCCCGACAGGGTTCGTTTTACAACTTCATTCATAGCTTTAAAAATCTTCTAATAACAATAAATAAAAGTTTTTAGCCTGAATACCGTATTGTAAAAAATCGTCGTTTTTACTTTCTTTAAAATGCTGCATTGTTGTAATATTTGTGGGTATTTCGTTGGCATACTTTATTTTTATATTACTCAATCCGTCGCTTTTAGTACGTGTTATCTGACTTGCTTTTGCTACAACAATAATGTTTTTTGGCAGTTCGTTTGGTTTGTAATGAAAAAGTTGTTTAGACGAAAATAGTATCGATCCGTCTTGGGCTATTAAGCCTTCGCAACTTGTTAGTAAAAATACCGGGTTAATTGGGTTTACATAGTTTAATTTATTGTCTGATAAAAAATGTTGAAGACCTTTTTCAAACGTTAGTGCTTCCATTTCAAACCAATCGTTTTCCTGTAAAATACTTATAAAGTTTTCATCTAGTTCTTCTTCGTTTTCGCAATATAGAAATTTACCGCCGTTTGTTTTAAAGTTATGCGTAAATTGTTCATCAACAGGTGTTTCTTTTTCAGGCAGATACTTGCTCTCCTCATTTGTGTGATCTTGACGAGAGGAAGAAAAACTGCTTAAAAATTTTTTAAATATGTTCATTGGCAATTTTATAGTAAATGGGCATAATATATATTCAAAGATAAAAAAAAACTTGGTTTAACAGTAGGTTAAACCAAGTTTTTGTATTGTTTGCTAAAGTGTTCGTTTTAAATAACTTCAGACTCGTTTTCGGTTGTAACATCAATTACGTGCTTGTAATCAAAGCTGCGTTTTCCGAAAATATCTTCTAAATCTTCTCTAAAGATAACTTCTTTCTCACAAAGTAAATCGGCAAGTTGGGTTAATTTATCTTTATTTTCGGTTAATAAATCAATGGCTCTTTGATACTGACCTTCGATTAATGCAGAAATCTCTTTATCGATTAATTTTGCGGTTTCTTCTGAATAAGGTTTAGAGAAATTGTATTCGCTTTGACCCGATGAATCGTAATATGTAATGTTTCCTAACGAATCATTTAAACCATAAACGGTAACCATGGCACGTGCTTGTTTGTTCACTTTTTCTAAATCGCTTAAAGCACCGGTTGAAATTTTATCGAAAATAACTTTTTCTGCCGCTCTACCACCCATTGTTGCACACATTTCATCTAACATTTGCTCTGTGCGCACAATTTGGCGTTCTTCTGGCAGATACCATGCAGCACCCAAACTCATTCCGCGAGGAACAATAGTTACTTTTACTAACGGCGCAGCGTGTTCTGTTAACCAAGAAACGGTTGCATGGCCAGCTTCGTGTATAGCAATAGCGTATTTTTCTTCGGGTGTAATAATTTTGTTCTTTTTCTCTAATCCGCCAACAATACGGTCAACAGCATCTAAAAAGTCTTGTTTATCAACCTCGGTTTTTCCTTTACGGGCAGCAGTTAAAGCTGCTTCGTTACAAACGTTGGCAATATCTGCACCTGAAAAACCAGGTGTTTGTTTTGCAAGAAAATCAATATCAAGGTTATCTACTTTTTTAATTTTCTTTAAATGCACTTCAAAAATTTGCTTTCTTTCGTTAACATCTGGTAGATCTACATAAATTTGTCTGTCAAAACGTCCGGCACGCATTAAAGCTTTGTCTAAAATTTCGGCGCGGTTTGTAGCTGCCAAAACAATAACGTTGGTATTTGTACCAAAACCATCCATTTCTGTAAGTAATTGGTTCAATGTGTTCTCGCGTTCATCGTTAGATCCTGAAAAATTCGATTTTCCACGAGCTCTACCAATAGCATCAATTTCATCGATAAAAATAATGGCAGGCGATTTTTCTTTTGCTTGTTTAAACAAATCGCGTACACGTGAGGCACCTACACCTACAAACATTTCTACGAAATCTGAACCTGATAATGAGAAAAACGGTACTTGCGCTTCGCCTGCTACGGCTTTTGCCAATAAGGTTTTACCAGTTCCAGGAGGACCAACTAATAAGGCACCTTTTGGAATTTTACCACCAATTGAGGTGTATTTTTCTGGATTTTTTAAAAATTCTACAATTTCCTGAATTTCTTCTTTTGCACCTTCTAATCCGGCAACATCGTTAAAAGTAACACGGTTGTCGTTTTTTTCGTCGAATAGGCGTGCTCTTGATTTTCCTATAGAAAAAATCTGACCTCCGCCACCTGCACCAGAACCACCGCTCATTTTTCGCATCATAAAAATCCAAACTACTGGAATTAATATAATTGGAAGTAATGAAAATAAGATGCCTCCCCAGTTGCTTTCTTTTTCGTTAGAGAATTCTTTGATTTTTCCTTCGGAAGATGCCTGAATTAATTTTTCTTCAAACAAATCTTTATTGGCAATTTCTACTACATAATCAGGACCGGTTGTCATAGAACTTAACAACGTTGGTTTAGTGTCTTTTTTATGTTCGGCACTGTTTTTTACTGTTTCATTTAAGTAAACCTGCGCAGATGAACTGTTAAAAATTACTTGTTCTACCTGATTACTGTCTAGATATTGGTAAAATTTAGAAAGCCCTATGGTTTTATTATTACCAAAACTGCCGCCACCTGTTGTAAGTGAAATAGCAAAAAGTATAAATATAATACCACCATAAAGCATCCAAGGGTTGTACTTGGGCTTATTATTTACGGGATTTTTCATAAAATAACTACTGTGTTGATTGATTTGAAGTTACCTGGGTAATTTTAGCATCGCCCCAAAGATCTTCAATGTTATAATATTCACGGGTTTCTTTTTGAAAGATATGTACTACAATGTTGATATAGTCCATTAAAACCCAGTTTGCTTGTTCGGCTCCTTCAACGTGCCAAGGTTTGTCTTTAAGTTCTTTAGACACGTTACGTTGTACAGCGCCCGAAATAGCATTTACTTGTGTGTTAGAATTTCCGTCGCATATCACAAAATAATCACAGGCTGTATTTTCTATGGCTCTTAAGTCTAATATGGTAATATTTTCTCCTTTTACGTTTTCTATTCCTTCAATAATTAGGGCTAATAAAGCCTCATTGTTTTTTTTGTTTTCGCTCATGTAACTATTTTGTACTTTAATTATGCAAATTTATTAAATTGTATGATCTTAAAAACTAATTTTGTCCTAAAGATAGTATATATAATGTATTTAATCAAACTCAATGCCATATCTTCAACAAACGATTTTTTAAAAAATCTCACTGCAACCTCCGTTGTAAATGATTTTACCGTTGTATGGGCCGATGTGCAATTGCAGGGAAAAGGACAAATGGGAAGTGTTTGGATTACCGAAGATGCTAAAAACCTTACGTTTAGTATTTATTTAAAAGAAAAAACACATTCCGCAGATCAATTGTTTACACTGAATGTTATAGTGGCAAATGCTGTTTTAAAAGCTTTAATATCTTTAAATTTAACGAATATTTATGTAAAATGGCCTAACGACATTTTGTCATACAATAAAAAAATTGCTGGCATTTTAATAGAAAACAGCCTTCATGCCAATGGCAGTATAAGTTCGGTAATAGGAATTGGAATTAATTGCGAACAGACAAATTTTGATGGATTTCCGCAAGCATCATCTATTTTAAAACAGTATGAAATTGCTCCGGATAGATCTAAATTATTAACTTCGATAGTAGAGAATATCAAAACCAGTTTAAATACTATTGCGGGAAATGCTGATGAAGAATGGAAATTCTATCACGATTATTTATTTAAAAAAGATATGGTAAGCACTTTTGAATGTAATGATGGAAGTTTATTTAACGGTATCATAAAAGAAGTAAATCGTCATGGTCAGCTGGTTTTACAACTAGAAAATGACGATTTAAAATGTTTTAATTTAAAAGAAATTAAGTTGATGTATTAATCTGCAGGAATAAATTTCATGGAAACAGAATTCATACAGTAACGTGTTCCAGTGGTGTCTTTGGGGCCGTCATCAAAAACATGACCTAAATGACCTTTACATTTTGCACAGGTAACTTCGGTACGAATCATTCCGTGCGAGACGTCTTTTGTGTAAATAACCGATCCTTCTATAGCCTGATCAAACGACGGCCAGCCGCATGAAGAATCAAATTTGGCATCAGAATTAAACAATTTGTTTCCGCAGGCAGCACAAACATAAGATCCTTTTTCAAAAAAATCGTTGTATTTGCCACTAAAAGGTCTTTCGGTACCTTTTTCGCGTAAAATGTAATATTCTTCGGGTGTAAGTTTTTCTTTCCAATCTTTCTCTGTCATAGTTTTTGGTGTTTGGGTTTGTGCGTTGGCGTTGTGTTCATTACAACTTATAAATTGTAAACATAAAAATATCCAAAATATTTTAAGTGGTAACGAACTGTATAATTTTTTCGATAACTTTTTCATCTCCTAAAATTTTTCGGTGTCCTAATCCGGTTGTTATTAATAATTCGTTGTTTTCTAAGTTTTCAGATATTGCCTGTGCAGCATTAAAAGGTACATCTTTATCATTTTTATCATGTATGACTAAAACCGGAACGTTCACTTTTAAAGCTTTGTGGGCAACATCGTAATTTGTCATTTTATCGCTGTATCTTTTTTCAAACAAACTAATTAATGTCGGCGTTAATTTTTTATTCATTCCAATTGTTGTTAAAAAATCTTCGGTAATGGCTTTTGTTGTATTTCCGCTGCCAATAATTACTGCTTTTGTTGTTTGTAAACCTCTGCCTAAAGCGTTTATTACACTCATACCACCTAACGAATGACCAATCATCACATCGAAACCATTGTATTTTTTATCCAGTTCAAAAATAGCTTCAATAAAATGTTTCATATTGGCAGTAGATTTTATGCTTTTACCATGCCCCGGAGCATCAAAACTAATAATGGTGTAGTTTAGTTCTTTAAAAGCTTTAGCTATTGATACCAATTGGGTTCCGCGACCGTTCCAACCGTGAACTAGCAATACTTTTTTAGATCCGAACTTATTTTCGTAAACCATTATTTCTTTTCCGCTTTCAGGTAAAGTTAGGTTTGTTTTATGCGAAACTTCGTACATTTTTTGTTCGCGTTTGGGCATTTTGTATTTAATAGGTGTTTCAAACAGTTTCAAGGCAAATGCTGCCGCCATATTTTTGTTTAATGTTTGTAAAACCTTCGATGTGTTTTTTATATAACGTGGAACCTCTAAAACTTTTTCTTGTTTTTTTGCCATATTTTTTACTTTTGTAAACAAAGTTAAAAGGTATTCTTTGGAATATTTTATAATTTTAGAAAAAATTAAAGATTTAAATTTTACAACTATGAAAAAAGTAATCTTATTATGTGGTGCAGCGGCAATAGTACTGTCATGTGCAACAAATCCTTTTACAGGTAAAAAAACAATGGCATTTGTTCCCGATAGTTCGTTATTTGCTTCATCATTTCAACAATATTCTACTTTTATAAAAGAAAATAAAGTAGTAACCGGAACAAGTGATGCGCAAATGGTACAACGCGTTGGCGAAAAAATTAAAAGAGCTTCCGAACAATGGCTTAAAGCAAACGGATATGCTAATTATTTAAAAGATTATAAATGGGAATATAAGCTGGTGCAAGATAATGCTGTGAATGCTTGGTGTATGCCGGGTGGTAAAATTGTGGTTTACACAGGATTACTAAAAGTAGCCCAAGGCGAAGCAGGTTTGGCAACGGTAATGGGGCATGAGGTAGCTCATGCTTTGGCAAATCACGGTCAACAGCGAATGAGTGCAGGAGTTTTACAACAATTGGGAGCAGTAGGCGTATCGGCAGCAACAGGTAATTCAAGTGCCGAAACCCAACAATTGGCTATGGCTGCGTACGGTGCCGGCAGTAATGTGGCAGGTATGATGCCTTTTAGTCGTAAACACGAATCAGAAGCCGATAAGATAGGTTTAATTTTAATGGCAATTGCTGGTTATAATCCCGATAATGCTGCTTCGTTCTGGCAAAGAATGTCTGCACAGGGCAGTGGCAGTACACCAGAATTGTTAAGTACCCACCCAAGTGATAAAACGCGCATTGCAGATATTCAAAAATTAATTCCCGTAGCAAAGGCAGAAGCTGCTAAATTTGGCAAAAAATACTAACTTCAATTAAAAGGCGGTTGTAAAACTGCCTTTTTAGTTCTTCTTTATGAAAACATATATAAAAGGCGAAAAAAAAGTTCTTAACGCATGGGCTTTTTACGATTGGGCAAATTCTGTATATGCCCTGGTAATCTCATCTTCTATCTTTCCGTTGTTTTACGGGGCTTTATTTAGGTTAGAAGATAAAACCACTGCTTCTTTTTTTGGTATCGAAACCCCAAGTGAATCTATTATAAGTTATGTAACCGCCATAGGCTTTTTAATTATAGCTTTTATTTCACCTTTGTTGTCTGGTGTTGCCGATTATTTAGGTAATAAAAAGTTTTTCTTGAAATTGTTCTGTTTCATAGGATCTATTTCCTGTATGATGCTTTACTTTTTCGATTTAAACAACCTGTATATAAGTCTGTTCTTTTATATGATGGCGTTAATTGGTTTCTGGGGAAGTTTGGTTTTTTATAATTCGTACTTGCCCGATATTGCTTTTCCCGAACAACAAGATGCTGTTTCTGCCAAAGGTTATTCGTTAGGATATATTGGATCTGTAATTTTACTGTTGATAAATCTTGCAATGGTTATGAAAAGTGAACTTTTTGGGTTTGACGGACCTATGCAGGCAATGAAATTCTCGTTTGTGTTGGTCGGAATCTGGTGGTTGGGCTTCAGTCAGATTTCTTACAGATTACTGCCAAATTTCAGAAATTCAAACAAGATCAATACACAGGCATTTTTTTCAGGATTCAAAGAATTAAAACGTATTTTTAAAGAACTAAAGCAATATCCTGTATTAAAAGGATATTTAGGCGCCTTCTTTGTTTACAGTATGGCGGTGCAAACGGTTATGATTATTGCAGCCTATTTTGGTGAGAAAGAAGTTCAATGGGAAGATGACGATCAACGTCAAATGGGCTTAATAGTAAGTATTCTTCTTATACAGCTTATTGCAGTGGTTGGTGCAATACTAACATCAAAACTATCAAAACGAATTGGTAATATTAATGCTTTAATTGTAATAAATACCGCGTGGATTTTTATCTGTATATGTGCTTATTTTGTTGTAAAACCAATGGAATTTTATATAGTTGCAGCAATGGTTGGTTTGGTAATGGGCGGAATACAGTCGCTTTCTAGATCAACCTATTCAAAATTATTACCCGAAACAACAGATACCACTTCGTTTTTTAGCTTTTACGATGTAACCGAAAAGATAGGAATTGTAATAGGAATGCTTATTTACGGTATAATTGCACAGGTTACAGGCAAAATGCAGAATGCTATTTTATTTTTGGTAGTATTTTTTGCAATAGGTATTTTTTTATTGATAAAAACCGCAAAAAAGAACATTGTACGTTAAAATGAATAATATTTTTACAAATACTTTCATATGTAAAAAAAATAATTTTATATTTGGATAAATTTAACATTCTTACGAAATCTTATGAGAAAATTAAAATATATTTTGGCATCGGTAGTTTTGGCATCGGCATTCGCATCTTGTGAAACAGAGCCTATTGATGAAAAAGTAAAGGATGATAGTTTACCAGGGAAACCAATATTTAGTTTTGATTTAAACGCTAAAGAAACCGTTGTAACAGATAAAGTCACTGTAGGTTTTAATGGAATTGGCCTTACTATAAACGCACGTTTATCTCTTGTTAATCAAGAAAATGTTTCCAATCCCGAATTACGCTATAAAGCTGCTAATCTAATTATTCAGTATTCCGCTTTAGAAGTTGCAAATTATCCTACCGCTTTAAGTATCGATAATCCAAGTAATTATTTAAGCAGTGCAACATTAAATGTGCAGGAAATGGTACCAAATGAAGAGCAAGAAGGTGAATTTAACAGAGTTTGGGTGCAGTATTCTACACTCAATGCCGAAGAAAACCAGAATGCAGGTTATAGCAACATAACGCATGTAAATGGTACTGCCAGATATATGAATGGAAATTTTGATTTTCTTTTGACTCCTAGTGAAATTGAAGATGAAGAAATTGATCTGGTTTTAGAACCACAAAGAATTACAAAAGGTAATTATAATTATTTACCATACTAATATATTAAACGTCTTGTAACTGCAAGACGTTTTTTATTGGCATAAATATTGAAACATTAAGTACGTTATAGTAATACATACGAAAAGAATGTTTTAAAATGTTATTTATCTCTTTATAATGACATTTTGACTTATAAAATATTTATGGCACAAGAAAAAATTATATCATTAGACAATTTGTCACTTCAAGATTTAGATTCAAATGCAGAATTTATTCCATTGTTTTCTCAAGAAGATGAAGAGGCAATGAACAAAGAAGAAATTCCTACAGAGTTAAGTATATTACCTTTACGAAATATGGTTTTGTTTCCGGGTGTTGTAATTCCAATTACGGCAGGTCGCGACAAATCTATCAAATTAATCAACGAAGCTTTAGAAGGCGATAAAACCATTGGTGTTGTAGCACAACTTAACGAAGAAGTGGAAGTTCCTGGTGGAAACGATGTGTACCGATTTGGTACCGTTGCGAAGATTTTAAAGACTTTAAAGTTGCCCGATGGTAATATTACCGTGATTTTACAAGGTAAAAAGCGTTTTGCAATTGATGAAATTATTCAGGAAGATCCCTATTTAAAAGCTAAAGTTGTTGAAGCCGAAGATGCAAAGCCAAATACAGACGATTTAGAGTTCAAAACCATTATTGAAACGATTAAAGAAACGGCTCAGGAAATTGTTCGTGAAAACCCGAATATTCCTTCAGAAGCTGCTTTTGCTCTTAAAAACATCGAAAGCGATTCGTTTCTAGTGAATTTTGTTTCGTCAAACTTAAATCTTGATGTAGCAGATAAACAGGTTCTTTTAGAAAAAAACGATTTAAAAGAACGTGCTTTAGAAACGCTGCGCAGAATGAATACCGAACTTCAAAAACTGACATTAAAGAACGATATTCAAACAAAAGTGCGTATCGATTTAGATCAGCAGCAAAAAGAATATTTCCTACATCAGCAAATTAAAACCATTCAAGAAGAATTAGGTGGCGTTTCGCATGAGCAGGAATTCGAAGAAATGCGCAAAAAAGCGAAATCTAAAAAATGGGATGCTAAAATACAAGAGCATTTCGACAAGGAATTAAGTAAAATGCAACGTATGAATCCGCAGGTTGCAGAATTTTCTATCCAAAGAAATTACCTTGAACTTTTGTTAGAATTACCTTGGAACGAATACACAGTTGATAAATTCGATCTTAAAAACGCCAAAAAGATTTTAGATAAAGATCATTACGGTTTGGAAGATGTTAAACGTCGTGTAATTGAACACATGGCAGTTTTAAAACTTCGAAACGATATGAAATCGCCAATTTTATGCTTGTATGGACCTCCGGGAGTTGGTAAAACATCTATTGGTAAATCGGTTGCAAAAGCTTTGGGTCGCGAATATGTTCGCATTTCGTTAGGTGGTTTGCGCGACGAAGCTGAAATTCGCGGACACCGTAAAACCTATATTGGTGCAATGCCGGGGCGTATTATTCAGTCGATTAAAAAAGCAAAAACATCAAATCCGGTGTTTGTTTTAGATGAAATCGATAAATTGTCAAGCAGCAATCAAGGCGATCCGTCAAGTGCCATGTTAGAAGTTTTAGATCCGGAACAAAACAAAGAATTTTACGACAATTTCGTAGAATTAGGTTTCGATTTGTCAAAAGTAATGTTCATTGCAACATCAAACAGCTTAAATACCATTCAGCCTGCGTTGTTGGATCGTATGGAAGTTATTGAAATGAACGGTTACACCATTGAAGAAAAAACCGAAATTTTAAGACAGCATTTGCTTCCTAAACAGTTAAAAGAACATGGTTTGGATGTAAAAACAATCAGCATTCCTAAAAAAGTGATGGAATTTATCGTTACCAAATACACACGTGAATCGGGTGTACGCAGGTTAGATAAGGAAGTTGCAACCATTGTACGAAATATTGCAAAATCGATTGTTTTAGAGGAAGAGTTCAATGAAAAAATGACCGAAGAAGACATCGTAAAAGTTTTAGGTGCACCTAAGTACGATTACGATAAATACGAAACAAACGATGTTGCCGGTGTGGTTACAGGCTTGGCTTGGACGCGTGTTGGTGGCGATATTTTGTTTATAGAATCAATTTTGTCTGAAGGAAAAGGAACGCTTACAATGACCGGAAATCTGGGTAATGTAATGAAAGAATCGGCAACGATTGCGTTGGAATACATTAAAGCGAACAGTAATTTGTTTGGAATTGATACTAAAGTGTTCGATAAATACAAAATTCACGTTCACGTACCCGAAGGTGCAACTCCAAAAGATGGTCCGTCTGCAGGTATTGCCATGTTAACCTCAATGGTTTCGAGTTTTACTCAACGTAAAATCAAGAAAAATGTAGCAATGACAGGTGAAATTACCTTACGTGGAAAAGTGCTTCCGGTGGGTGGTATCAAAGAAAAAATACTGGCTGCAAAGCGTGCCAATATCAAAGAAATTATTCTTTGTAAAGATAACAAACGCGATATCGATCAGATAAAACCGGAATATTTAACGGGTTTAACGTTTCATTACGTTGATAAAATGATCGAAGTTATTGATTTGGCTTTGACCAATCAAAAGGTTAAAAACGCAAAAGAGCTTACAGTTAAAGAAGCGTAAGTGAAATATAAATTAATTGCAAAAGCCAGTACAGAAATGTGTTGGCTTTTTTTGTTATATTAGCTTTTATATAAAAATAACTAACACTTTAATAATCAAAAATGAGAACAACTTTTTACAGAACACTTTTTTTGGGATTTTTATGTCAGATTGGATTTGCGCAAAGTTTTGATAAAGCTAAATTAGATAAATACTTTGGTGCGCTTGAAACTAATAATAAATTTATGGGAAGTGTTGCTGTTTCTCAAAACGGTCAAATAATCTATTCTAAAGCCATTGGTTTTTCTGATGTTGAAAAAAAATTAAAAGCAGATGAATTAACCAAATACCGAATCGGTTCCATTTCAAAAACGTTTACAGCTGTATTGGTTTTAAAGGCTATAGAAGAAGATAAATTAAGATTAAATCAAACAATAGATATTTATTTTCCAAATATTAAAAATTCCGATAAAATCACTATAAAACAGTTGCTTAACCACCGAAGTGGAATTCATAATTTTACTAATGATGAAGCGTATTTAACTTATAATACACAAGCAAAAACAGAGAAAGAAATGGTTGAAATTATTACAATAGCAGGTAATGATTTTGATCCTGATAAAAATTTTGCTTATAGCAACTCAAATTACCTTTTATTGTCTTATATCCTAGAAAAAGAATTCAAAGAAAGTTATGGCGATCTATTAAAAAAATACATAACAGAACCTTTAAATTTAAAAAACACCTATTTGGGTGGGAAAATAAATACGGTTAACAAAGAAGCTAAATCATACAGTAATATGGGAACGTGGATTGCTGAATCAGAAACAGATACTTCAATTCCTTTAGGAGCAGGCGGAATTGTTTCTACTCCAACAGATTTGGTAAAATTCAACGAAGCTTTATTTCAAGGTAAAATTTTAAAAAAAGAAAGTCTTGAATTAATGAAAACAATCAAAGACGGTTATGGCTTAGGATTGTTTACGCTGCCTTTTTATGACAAAACAGGTTACGGACATACTGGTGGAATTGATGCTTTTAGTTCTATATTCACTTATTTTGATGATGATAAGGTTTCTTATGCATTGACTTCAAACGGAACAAACTTTGATAATAACGATATCTCTATTGCTGTTTTAAGTGCGGTTTACAATAAATCTTATGAAATACCTACGTTTTCTACCTATAAAATAGCTGCTGAAGATTTAGATAAATATTTAGGAACATATGCTTCAAAACAAATTCCTTTAAAAATTGAAATTACAAAAGAAGGTACAACACTAATAGCTCAGGCAACGGGTCAATCTTCCTTTCCGTTGGAAGCAACTGAGAAAGATCAATTTAAATTTGATTTAGCAGGAATTATTTTAGAATTCAATTCTATCGAAAAAACAATGATATTAAAACAAGGAGGCGCACAATATACGTTTACCAAGGAAAAATAGTATTTAAACAGATTAATTATAAAAACCTACACGAAAACATACCAATTTTTTTATTCTGTCGTTATAAAGTTATATATTCGTTTTCATGTAATTCAACTAAACATGCGTAAACTATTAACCTTAGTTTCTTTAATAACATTTACCACCGTAACTGCGCAAGTAGGAGGTAAAGATGCTTATCAGTTTTTACAAATGCCTACATCGCCCAAACAAGCAGCTTTAGGTGGCAGCAACGTAACCATAACGGGTAACGAAGTAAATCAGGTACTGTACAACCCGGCATCGTTAAACGACGAAATGAACAACATGCTGGCTGTTAATTTTGGTAGATATTACGGCGATACAAGTTTGGGATCGGCGGCTTATGCACACAAATTTAAAAACGGACGTAATTTTCACGTGGGTGTTACCTTTTTAAATTACGGATCTATGGATGGTTACGATGAAAACGGAACCGCAACAGGATCTTTCTCTGGGAACGATATCGCCGTTTCTGTAGGTTATGCGCATCCTTTTCAAGATACCAATTTTTCTGTCGGCGCAAACATTAAAGCTATTTCATCTACTTTAGAAAGCTATAATTCGTTTGCTGTTGCTGCAGATATTGGTGGTTTGTATAATAATCCCGAAACTGGTTGGGCTGTTGGTTTAACGGCAAAAAATTTGGGCGGACAATTGTCTAGCTACGAAGATACACGCGAAAGTTTACCGTTCGAAGTTGTTTTAGGTTTCAGTAAATTATTAGAAAATGTACCAATTCGCTGGCATTTAACGTTTGATAATCTTCAAAAATGGGATATTTCTTTCTCAAACCCAAACCGTTCACAAGTCGATTTGGAAAATAATGTAACCGAAGAAAAAGTAGGTTTTGGTAACAACCTTATGCGCCACGTTGTGGTTGGTATTGAACTGTTTCCTGAAAAAAACTTCAATATTCGTTTAGGCTATAACTTTAAAAACGGTGAAGAAATGAAGTTGGTAGAACAACGTAGTTTTGCCGGTTTAACTGCAGGTTTTGGCTTAAAAGTAAAACGTTTTAGAATAGAATACGCTTATAATCGTTTTACATTAGCAGGAAATACTAATTTGTTTGGCTTATCGGTAAAACTGTAATATTTTTGCAGATAAAATAAATGGTCTTGAAAAAAATAACCATAGCTATCGATGGACATTCATCAACCGGGAAAAGCACGCTGGCAAAACAGCTGGCAAAAGCTTTAAATTATATTTATATCGATACCGGTGCCATGTACCGTGCCGTTACCTTGTTTGCTATGCAGCAAGGTTTTATTTCTTCTGATTTTTTTAAAATTGATGAATTGGTAGAAAACTTAAATCACGTGTTTTTATCGTTTAAATTCAATGAAGATTTGGGTTTTGCCGAAATTTATCTGAACGATGAAAATGTAGACGATAAAATCCGATCAATAGAAGTATCAAATTTCGTAAGTAAAATTGCCGAAGTTTCTGCTATTAGAACCAAATTGGTTCAGCAGCAAAAAAAATACGGCATTGATAAAGGTGTGGTGATGGATGGCCGTGATATTGGAACGGTTGTTTTCCCCGATGCCGAATTGAAAATCTTTATGACTGCTTCGGCTGAAATCAGAGCTCAACGCAGATTTTTGGAATTACAGGAAAAGTCGCCTGATATTTCTTTTGAAGAAGTGTTAAAAAACGTGGTTGAACGTGATAATATTGATTCTAACCGAAAAGATTCTCCTTTAATTGTGGCAGAAAATGCCGTGGTAATTGATAATTCTGATCTTACAAAAGACCAACAGTTTAATTTAATTTTAAATCTTGCCAAAGAACAAATAACTAACGAAAACAGTTCTTTATAAAAAAATAATATATGAGCTTAAAATTACGCTTAACCATCATGAGCTTTCTGCAATTTGCCGTTTGGGGTGCTTATTTAACATCAATGGGAAATTATCTGGCATCTATCGGAATGGCTTCAAAAATCGGACTTTTTTATGCTGTACAAGGTATTGTGTCTATATTTATGCCTGCCATTATGGGTATTATTGCCGACCGATGGATTCCCGTACAAAGGTTATTGGGATATTGCCATGCTTTAGCAGCAGTTTTTATTATTGCAGCAGGTTATTACGGCGCTTCGGCAGGATCGGCAGCCAGTTTTTCAACGCTTTTTTCTTTATACACTGTAAGTGTGGCGTTTTACATGCCTACTATTGCATTGTCTAATTCGGTTTCGTACACCGTTTTAACCAATAATAATTTTGATACTATAAAGGCATTTCCGCCTATACGCACGTTAGGAACGGTTGGTTTTATATGCGCCATGCTGTTTGTAAATTTCAGTGGTATGTTAAACGGAAGTTTTACTTTTAATTTTTCGGCTACCAGCAATTTTTTAAGTTTCCAAAATACCTATCATCAGTTTTATGTATCGGGTGTTTTAGGGTTGATTTTATTCTTGTATTCATTCACTTTGCCTGCTTGCGAAATCAATAAAACCGAAGGTAAAAAATCGTTGAGCGATGCATTGGGGTTAAAGGCTTTTGCATTGTTTAAAGAACGTAAAATGGCGATTTTCTTTATATTTTCAATGTTGTTAGGCGTGTCTTTACAAATTACCAACGGTTATGCCAACCCGTTTATTACTAGTTTTAAAGATATACCTGAATTTGCTAATACTTGGGGAGCTAACAATGCCAATGCACTTATTTCTTTATCGCAAGTGTCCGAAACTTTGTGTATTTTGCTGATTCCTTTCTTTTTAAAACGTTTTGGTATTAAACAAGTAATGTTATTGGCAATGTTTGCATGGGTGTTGCGCTTTGGTCTTTTTGCTACCGGAAACCCAGGAAGCGGCGTATGGATGTTTATTTTATCAATGATTGTTTACGGTATTGCTTTTGATTTCTTTAATGTTTCTGGATCGTTGTTTGTAGACCAGGAAACCAATAAAAATATCCGTTCGTCGGCACAAGGTGTTTTTATGATGATGACCAACGGTTTTGGTGCTACTATTGGAATGATTGGTGCGCAATTTATTGTAAATCATTATGTTTTTAGTAAAACAGATGTTGCTTTGCAGTTAGAAGGTTGGAAAACCTCATGGTTCATTTTTGCTGTTTATGCGCTGATTGTCACCGTTTTATTTGCGGTTTTGTTTAAGTACAAACACACTGTTAAAGATATTGAAAATATAAAACATTAAAAAAAACGGAAACTTTAAGTTTCCGTTTTTTAATTTTAAATAATTCCCCAATCATTTCATTCCGACGTAGGAGGAATCTCCTTTTAAACGATTGTAGAATTTATAAGAATAAATGAGTTAGGGTGTAAATTGCCAAACCAACCAATCCGCCAACCAAGGTTCCGTTTATACGGATATACTGCAAATCTTTACCAACTTCTAATTCCATTTTTTCGCTTAATTCTGCTCCGTCCCATTTTTGAACGGTGTTTGTTATGATTTTTCCAACTTCATTACTGTTTTTTAATACCATTTTGTAAACATATTGTCGGGCATATTTGTCAATATTTTCCTGCATAGTTTCATCTTCTTTAAAGCTAACAATCATTTGCTGAATGTTTTGTCTGATATATTGGTTAAAAGTAGCATTATCGTCATTCAATTTGGCAAGCATATCTTGTTTTAAACGTAGCCATATATCCTTTGTATATTCGTACAATTTCTCTTTTGTGATAAATTCGTCTTTTATTTGATTGAATTTTTCCTGCCAGTCATCTTTTTCATTCAAATCTTCAACTATTTGATATAATTTTAATGTAACCGCTTTCCTAATTTCATGATTTGCATTTTGTTCAATTTCTTCTAAAAATGTTGTGATGCCCGAAATTAATTGATTGGTGACCGATTTTCCGCCGATTAAACCTAAAATAGGTTGTTTTTCAACTACCTTTTTATAAATCAATTCCCTGTTATTTTCAACATATTGCTGTGCTTGTGGTAAAATAATGTTCAGTAACCGGTGGTGTTCGTTTTGTTCTAAAAGATAGAGTAGGGCGGTAGAAGCCAGTTTTTCTAATTTGATCTCTTTTGTTAGCTCAAAACCTTTATTGGCTAAAAATTCAGCAATAGATTCATCGTTTAAATTTTGTATAATTTTGCTGATGATTTTAGTGCATTCTGTAAAAATAAGCTGTTGATTTTTGTTTTTATGAAGCCATTCGTTTAAATATTCACTAATTGAAAGTTTATCAATATACGGACGAATAGTATCAGAGGTTAAAAAGTTGGTACTTACAAAATTTCCTAAATTTTCACCTAACGCGTCTTTGTTGTTTGTAATAAGGTTTGTGTGGGGAATTTTAATACCCAACGGATATTTAAACAATGCAGTTACTGCAAACCAATCTGCTAAAGCACCCACCATTCCGGCTTCTGAAAATGCACGCACATATTCCATCCACTTTTGCGGACTGTTTTTTAAAAAATACATCATAACAACATAAACAATCGCCATAAGTATAAACAAGCCTGTTGCTAATATTTTATGTTTTTTTAGTTGATTTTTTTTTAACTCAATATTCATACTATATGTTTTAATGAAACTACAATTTTTTTATAAAAGTTTCAAATTTATTTTTAAGTAATAATTGATTAAAGTTATTTGTTAGATATTTAAATTATAACGGTTTTTTAATTCATTCTTTTAAAATCAATTATCTTTTTTTGATGATTATTTAAATTTCAATTGTCTGTAATGTGATTTATTTTATAACTAATAACCTTTGTTTTTATTAAATTTTAAATTTAAATAACTTATTTATAAGTGCTAATAATTAGTTAGTTATATTTTAATATAGATTTTTTTTATATGTTAAATTTTG
>JBEBXO010000020.1:0-38097 GCA_040391585.1 Paenimyroides ummariense
TAGAGCGTCGGATTGTGGTTCCGAAGGTCGCGGGTTCGAGACCCGTCTTTCACCCTAAACGGAGATTCCAAAGGAATCTCCGTTTTTTTATTGTAATATTTTTATAAAGTAAATGTTCTGTAGAAAGAAAGTATCAGATAAAAAAATTAATTTTCCTGATATGAAACAGAATAGTTTTTTGGAGTAAAACCATAATATTTTTTAAAAGTTACTATAAAATGTGAAGGGTTTTTGTAACCTATTAAATAACAAATTTCATTTATTTTCATTTCGTTTAATAGCATTTTTTTTGCTTGTTCCATTCGTACTTGAA
Source organism: Paenimyroides ummariense (assembly GCA_040391585.1). Lineage (GTDB taxonomy): Bacteria > Bacteroidota > Bacteroidia > Flavobacteriales > Flavobacteriaceae > Flavobacterium > Flavobacterium ummariense_A. Next base: position 314 of record JBEBXO010000020.1, read on the forward strand.
TTAGAAATTGATGAATGGTAACGCCAAAAACTTCTTTAAATCCTTGCTTTAATTTTAGTTCGTTTAAAAAAACAATTTTAGACAGTTGTTTTATCGTTATTGATCGTGTGTAGTTTGCAGCTAAATAGGCTTTTGCTGTTTGCAACTTTTCAAAAATTTCCGAATTAAAACTGTTTATTAAGATTGCTTCCGTTTTTTTGCGTATGTGTAAAAGAAAAAAAAGCTCTTTTAATTTTGTTTCAATATAAAGTTTTTTATCAATTCCTTCGTATTTGTTTTCTGTAAGACTTGTTAGTGTTTCTATGATGTGCAAGTTAACAGGCAGTCTATTTTGTCCAAAGTACACATGTTTTCCAGCCAGCACGTTATTATAAAATAAGTCATTTTCAATCCAATCTTCATTTTTAAGTAATTCTAAAAAAAATGCTTTCGAAATAAATATTCTATAATAATTTAATTGATTTTCGCTTTCTGGAAGGTCAATTTTAATATCTGAATTTTCTAAATATACCCATTGAATCATTCCTTCTTTTACATTGGTAACCTTTTGTGTTATTTGTTCTGTTACATCTGTTTTGCCTTTTAACATTAATGAAATTTGAATGTATTCTCCTTTTACTTTTTTGGTTTTGACACATTTTTCTTTAACACAACAACTTAATTGTGTTATGCAAAGTCCATTGGTATAATAGATAAAGTATTTTCCATTTAATTTTTTCTTATTAAGAACAATTTCTTTGATACTAAAAGGAGCCGACAAATTTCTGTTATCGGGTAAATCAATATCTAAAACATGTAGGTTAGGGGTGTTTATGTGTAATTTTATGTGCATTTTAAATAGACTCTGGAAAGTGGTACAAATTTATCTATAATAAGTCTAAATAAAAAACAAAGTCTTTTAAATAATTTTGTATCAAGATGTAAGTATTCTAGGCTCTTTATTGCAATATTATATTAGGAAACTTTATTGTGTTTGGTTACAAAAAGATCATTTTTTACCAAAACTAGTTTTAGTTCTTTTTCCGTTATTTAAAATTCTTTTTCGGTTATACAATGGTTTATAAAAGTTATTCTTTTGCAAAAAATTATTTGTAATAAGTCTAAATAAAACTGTGTATGAGGAATTTTCTATTTTCAATATTTATTTTTTTTGTTAGCACATTGGCGTTTTGTCAGGAAAACTCGAAAATATATGGACTTGTAAGGTCTGAAAATACCGATTTGTTACCAGAAACAACAGTTTACATAAAAAATTCTTCGTACATCACAGAAACAGATTCACAAGGAAATTATACGTTAAATGTTGCAAACGGACACTATGAACTTGTTTTTTCTGCTGAAGGATTTAAGCAAAAAACAATAACCATTATTTTGAATGAAGGCGAAACTAAAAACATTAATGTTTCATTAGAAAATGAGCTTCATCAGTTAAAAGAAATTGTTATTGATACTAAATCGGCTATACAAAAAGTAAAAGAATCGCCTTATAATGTAGTGGCAATTGATGCGAAAGCATTTTACAACACTACAATGGATTTGGGTAAAGTTTTAGACAAAGCTTCGGGAATAAAAATAAGGGAATCGGGTGGTGTAGGTTCTGATATGTCGGTTTCAATGAACGGTTTTACAGGTAATCACGTAAAGGTTTTTATGGACGGTGTGCCCATGCAAGGCTTTGGTTCGGCATTTCAATTAAATAATATTCCTGTAGGAATCGCCGATCGTATTGAAGTTTACAAAGGTGTTGTTCCTATTGAATTTGGTTCTGATGCTTTGGGCGGAGTGATTAATATTGTTACCAATAAAACCAACAATACCTATTTAGACGCTTCGTATTCTTATGGTTCGTTTAACACACATAAAACCAATATTAATGTAGGACATACTACTAAAAAAGGATTTACTTTTCAGTTAAATGCCTATCAAAACTATTCCGATAACGATTACAAAGTAAAAACGCAGGTACTTTACTTAACCGGACCTTATGCGGGTAACCGTTTTGATACGTTACATTGGGTAAAGCGCTTTAACAATGCCTATCATAACGAAGCGGTTATGGCAAAGGTTGGAGTTGTTAAAAAGAAATGGGCTGACCGATTTTTAATAGGCGCAACATTTAGTAAAGAATATGCCGAAGTGCAGCACGCCAACCTGATGAAATATGTTTACGGCGAAAAAAATGGCAATGGTTTATCAATACTTCCATCGTTGACTTACGAAAAACGTAATTTATTTGTAAAAGGATTAAATGTAAAATTAAACGCTAATTATAACAGCACTCGCAATCATAATTACGACACTATTAACCGTCAGTACAACTGGTTTGGTGAATGGATCGAATCAAATACGAAAGGTGAATACGGTAAAAATACGTTGGCTGAATATAAAAACACCAATGTTTCTGCAAATGCCAATATTTCGTACCAAATCAATCACAAGCATTCTGTTGCTATTAATGATGTAATTTCGGGTTACCGCAGAAAAAACACCGATGCAGCTGCTATTGCAGAACCAGGAACGGTATTAGATACCATTCAAAGAACCAATTTAAAAAATGTTTTAGGACTATCGTACCGCTACCGTCATAATGAAAAATGGACAACAAACTTACTTTTAAAACAATACAATGTAGATGTTACCGGGCCTGTAAATATTTCTACATCTACAAGCAAGGAAGAATTAGTTAGTAAAAATCAAAAATTTGGTACAACAGGTTATGGTTTTGCTACCACTTATTCTTTTGAAACCGTTCAGTTAAAAGCATCATGGGAAAAAGCCTACCGCTTACCTACCGATCGCGAATTGTTTGGAGATGAAGTTTTAGAAAGAGGAAATGCTGCACTGAAAGCCGAAAACTCAATGAACTACAATATAGGAGCTGTTTTAAACAAACAAATCAATGAAAATAATACCATTTATGTTGATGTAAACGCCTATTACCGCAACACCAAAGATTACATACGCCGAGTAATTGACGCCCGTTACGGATCCGGAAGTAGCGTGAATCACGGAAATGTGCTAAACAAAGGTATCGATGCCGAAGTTAGATATTATTACGGCAATACTTTTTCTATTGGTGGTAATGTCACATATCAAGATATTAGAAACAACGAACGTTACGAAAAGGCAACAAGCAATCAACTTTCGGTAACATATAAAGATCGTGTGCCTAACGTTCCTTATTTCTTTGGAAATGCCGATGCTACTTATTATTTCCATGATTTAGGTGGTAAAGGCAATGTTTTGGCATTGGGTTACACCTTTAATTTTGTAGAGCAATACTATTTAAATTGGGAGAGTTTGGGAACCGAAGAAACAAAAGATATTTTGCCAAGACAAATGTACAGCGATGCAAATATTACCTATTCGCTAAAAAACGGAAAGTATAACATTGCTTTTGAAGTACGCAATATTGAAAACGCTTTTTTGTATGACAATTTCAGTCTTCAAAAGCCAGGAAGAAACTTTTCGGTAAAATTCCGATACTTCTTTAACAGAAAAAACAACAATTAAATAATTAATATTAAATAATCATAGAATGAAAAAGATCAAATTTTTAACACAAACAGCTTGGTTAATAGTTTCAGCGTTTATTTTAACAACAGCAACAAGTTGTAGCGACGATGATGTTACTGCTGTAGAGGAAAAAACAGATGATTCACAACCCGAAAAGAAAAACAAATTCTTCATTGCAGCAAGTCAAGACGCTGCAACATATTTTCTTACAGCCGACGATCTAGAAAGCGGAACCACTTCTATTGTAGGAAATGGTATCGAAGTAACCAACAGCTTTACACATTTGGTAAGCGGTACTAATAATTTAATAACAGCTTTGGCTTACCGTCAGGGAAATCCAGGAATTGGAGTGTCATTTCGTGTAAATGCAAACGGAAATTTACAACAGGTAGCAGGCGAGTTTCAATTAACCAGTGGATATAATACTGTAGGAATTTTTGAAAATTATATTGTAGCAGGTAGAACAGCTACTTTAGCAAGCGGTAACCAAGGGGCTTCTTTCTATTTTGTAGATCAGTCAACAGGTGTGGTAAGTTCAAAAGATTTCGAATCAACTGAAACATTGGGTGGTGGAACAGTTACACCAACATTCGCAGGAATTTTAGATCGTGGCGATGGTGAATTCTTTTCGGCATACACTAAAGAAAGTACCAATGTTGATAGCGTGTGGATTGCTTCTTTTGATAAAGATTTTAAATTAAAAAGAGTTTATGCTGACGATCGCATCAGTTATTCAACAGGTCGTTGGAAATCTGCAAGATATTCTCAAATTGCTAACGATGACAGCGGAAACACGTATGTTTTCTCTGGTGGTCATGAAACCGAAACAACGAAACCTGCAGGTGTAATCCGTATTCCTAAAGGAGCAACAGCTTTTGATAGTTACTATTTTAATATTGAAGAAAAAGCAGACGGGCATCATTTCCGCAAAGTATGGCATGCAGGCGGTGATAATTTCCTGATAGAATTCTATAACGAATCGGGTGCTGTAACAACGAATACGCCAGCAACACATTACGGAATTGTGAATGTAACAAATAAAACCGTAAAATTCATCACCGGAATACCTTCTAAAGACCAAGTTACCGATACCGGATGGCCAATTGTTCACAATGGTAAAGTGTATCTTCCTTTAGCAGCAAACGATGGTAACCCAACAGTTTACATAATTGATCCGGCAACCGCAACTGCAAAAGCAGGCTTGGTAATTCAGGCAGGTGGTATTTTAGGATTAGGAGTTTTTACCTATTAACTATTCATAATTTTAGATTTATTAATTAAAGGAGCCGGTTTTTCGCCGGTTGCCTTTTTATATTGAAAAATATCAAAATGAAAAAAATATTTATTTTAGCTATTGCAGCTTTTATGTCTGTAACCATTCAGGCACAGCAAAAAGAAATTGTTTCTAAAGAATTTTGGCAACAAAATCCCAATTTAGAAACCGTAAAATCAGCATTAAACAGATTCGATTTTAAAGAAATTCAAGGTTCAGAAGATCCTGTTTTCTTGGCATTAAACAACAATGCTTCATTTGAAACAATTAAATTTTTGATCGATCAGCCAGGCGTAAATCTTTCGCGTACTATTCACGAAGGACGTATCATGCTGCATCAAGCAGTTACAGTAGGTAATGTAGAAGTTACCGATTATTTGCTTACTAAAGGATCAAACATGCATTTTATCGATGCCAACGGTCACACACCATTATCATTCGCAGCATTCGCAGGTAAATTACGTCCTGAAATAGTAGATGTTTTTTTAAAACACGGATTAGATATTCATAAAAAATACGAGAAAAAAGACAATGCCAATTTATTACTTTTAGGAGTTTGTTACGACAAAAACTTGGAGTTGACGGATTATTTTATTTCGAAAGGATTAGATATTAATGCTACAGACGACAACGGAAAAGGAGCTTTTTTCTATGCATCAAAAATTGGTGATGTTTCCATATTAAAAGAATTGGTAAAAAGAGGAGTAGCTTATAAAAATGATGCGTTCATTGCTGCTGCACAAGGAACTTACAAATCTGCAACTTCTATTGATACCTATCAATATTTGATTGAAGAATTAAAGTTAGATCCAAAAAACGTTGAAGAAAAAGGACAAACGCTTTTACATTTGGTTACAAAAAAACAAAATCAAGAAGAAGTGGTTCCTTATCTTATTGCCAAAGGTGTAAATGCCTCAAAAGTTGATAAAGAAAACAACACAGCGTTTATGAATGCTTCGGCAGGAAAAAGTGTTAACGTGGTAAAAGCGTTGTTACCGTATGTAAAAGATATTAATGCTGTGAATGCAACAGGAGAAACGGCACTTTTAAAAGCTGTTAAAACCGCATCAGGCGAGATAGTAGAATTTTTAGTTGCCAACGGAGCTAATGTGAATGTTACCGATGAAAACGGAAATAATTTGGCGTATGTTTTGGTTGATTCGTACCGTACACCACGTTTTGCAAGAGGCGGAAATGAATCTGCAAATAAAAAAGATGATTTCTTAACAAAATTAGAAGTACTACGATCAAAAGGAATCGATTTTTCTAAAGAATTTAAAAACAAAAATACCGTTTACCATTTAGCTGCCGATAAGAACGATTTAAATCTTCTTAAAAAATTAGCAACGGTAACAGTAGATTTAAACACACAAAACAACGAAGGTATGACTGCTTTGCATAAAGCGGCATTAGTAGCGAAAGATGACGCTGTGTTAAAGTATTTATTAAGTTTAGGTGCTAAAAAAGAGGTAGAAACTGAATTTGGTGAAACCGCTTATGATTTAGCAAAAGAAAACGAGTTTTTGGCTAAAAATAATGTTTCGGTAGAATTTTTAAAAGGATAACAAATGAAGTTTTTCAATTTAAAAAACAGCATTGCTTTCTGTGTTTTTTTAGTAAGTCTTTCGGTATCGGCTCAAAGTAAGTATAAATGTATGCTGCAAATGTCTAATTACGAAGGCGAAGGTGCCTATGTTGTGGTTTCGCTTATCAATCAGAAAGGACAATACGAAAAAACATTTGCCGTTATGGGACCTGATAAAAAATGGTATAATACCTTGAAAGAATGGCATAAAGCACAAAGTAAAAAAACAGAAAAGTTAGCTGCGATAACCGGTGCATCGATTTCTGGTGGCGAACGTAACATTACCACATTTGTTATTGATGATACAAAAATGGATAAAGGCTATAAATTGCGTTTTGAAACTGCTGTAGAAAACAAAAAATATCACAGTAACGATGTTGAAATTCCTTTAACAACCAACGATTTCACCAAGAAAACCGAAGGCAAAGGATACATTCGTTATGTAAAGCTAAACAAAGCTTAATAAAAATAGCTGGTTCTTTAAACGATATCTGTTTTTAGAACCAGTCGTTTTTATAATATAAATTAATTACTTTTGTACTTTATTTTGCATATTATGAGTTTAGTAGAAGAGGATTTAAAAGTAGAAATTTGTAGTAAATTACGAAACGAACTTTTACTTTTAAGAAATGAAGAACAACAAGTAATTATTCATTGCTCTATTTACGCAATGGATTATGGCGATGCTGCCAGAATATGGAAAAGTACTTATTTAATTGATAAAAAAACAGGTAAAAAGTATAAATTACTTTTTGCAGATGGCATAAGTTTTGCTCCGCAATGGACGTTGATACCTTTTAATAAACCTTTGGAATTTACATTAATTTTCAAAGGTTTACCAAAAAGCTGTACTACTTTTGATTTGGTTGAAATAATACCCGAAGATGGCGGTTTTGAGGTTTTAAACGTAAACCGTAACGCTGCCGATGTGTATTACGTAACTATTTAAATACGTTTTATTTCCAAAGCAAACGTGCTTTATCTAAATCTTCTTTCGTATCAATACCAACGCCTGTGTGGCTTGTAAGTGTCATTTGTATGGTTCTGCCGTATTCTAAATAACGTAATTGCTCTAATTTTTCAGTTGCTTCCAAACCTTTCATTTCCCATTTGGTAAAATCTAACAAAGCCTGTTTACGGTAAGCATAAACGCCAATATGCTGATAATACGGAACGTAACTTTTGCCATCGCGCGGAAAAGGAATTGCTGCACGAGAAAAATATAATGCTTTTAAGTTTTGATCTACCACTACTTTTACGTTGTTCGGGTTTTTGATTGTTTCAAAATCAGTAATTTCAAACATAAGTGAAGCTAAATCAATTTTTTGTTCAATATCCTTCTTAAAAATATCAATTAAACTTTCCAGATTTTCTTTGTTCACAAAAGGTTCATCGCCCTGAACATTTACTACAATATCACAATCTACATTTTCAATAACTTCTGCAATACGGTCGCTTCCGCTTTCATGTGCATCACTGCTCATTACCACATTTACGTTGTGTTCTTTTAGCAGATCGAAAATAATGGAATGATCTGTTGCTACCAAAACTTCGTCAAACAATTGTGTTGCAACGGTTGCTAAATAAGTTTGAACCACAACGGGTTTTCCGCCTAAATCTTGAACCAATTTCGCTGGAAAACGTGTAGATGCATACCTTGCCGGAATTACGGCTATTATTTTTAAACTATTCATTGAAAAAATCGTCGTTAAATCCTATTAAATAAACTTTTTCTTTTGCGCGCGTTAATGCCGTGTACAACCAACGCATATAATCTTTACTGATACCGTCGGGCAAATAAGGTTGTTCTATAAAAACGGTATCCCATTGTCCACCTTGCGATTTATGACAGGTTACCGCATACGCAAACTTAATCTGCAAGGCATTAAAATATTCGTTATTCTTAACCTTTTGCATTCTGCGGAAAGCCGTTATTTCATCTTGATAATCCAACAAAACTTCCTGATAGAGTTTGTTAGATTGTTCGTACGTTAAACTTGCCGATTCGGAATGTAACGTATCCAACAAAACAATGGTATCAAACGCAGGCATATCGGGATAATCAATCATGCGGACTTTTACAGATGCAAACCTGAAACCGTACAATTCGTGATGTTTGTAAATCTGTAGAACCTCCATTACATCGCCATTGGCAATAAAATCGGTTACTTTTGAATCTTTCAGCCAAAAATAATTATTTTTTACAACCATTATGTAATCGCCCGCACTAATTTCACTTTCGTTATCTAAAATCCGAGTTCTAATTTGCTGATTGTACTGATTCGCTCTTTTATTAGATCTAACAATAAAAATGGTTTCTTCGGATCCTTTCTGTGAATAAGCATCGTGTATGGCATCAAGCGTTTCGTATCCATCTTGTAATCGAATAATATCTTTAAAAGGTTTGATATCGAATTCAAAAAAATCGTAAAATTCCTGCTGCAACTGCTCACGTAATTCGGTTGCATTGTACAAAATTCCCGAATCTTCTTCCTGACGCATTACTTCGGTCAATTCAATAAAATCGACTTTCATGTGATAATTCAATGCCAGTTTACTTTCATTCAACGCCGGACTTTCGTCCATTCCCACAGGCGGCAACTGCGCGGTATCGCCCACAATTATCAGTTTGCAGTTTTGACCCGAATACACGTAATACAGCAAATCATCTAACAACGAACCGTGTGTGTACATGGTGGCATCGGTTACATTATCGGAAATCATAGACGATTCATCGACAATAAAAACCGTGTTTTTATGTTTGTTTGCCTGCATGGTAAACGCCATTCCCTGGTTTTTATCTTTTTTAGGATAGTATATTTTTTTGTGAATGGTAAACGCCGGCTGTTTTGCGTAGTTTGATATTACTTTTGCCGCCCTACCGGTTGGTGCCAGCATTACGTACTTTTTATTTACATGTGGCAACTGATTCACCAAAACCGACAATAACGTGGTTTTACCAGTACCGGCATAACCTTTTAAAACAAAAATTTCGTCTTGATTGTCGTTTAAAACAAACTGCGATATCTTTTTTAAAAAGGCATCTTGTTTTAAGGTAACATCAAACGGAAAGCTGTTTTTTAACTGTAGGTAAAATTCGGTAATGGTCATTTTTGTAAAAAGGCGTTTTCACAAAGATACTATTAATCAACAAAAAAATTGTACTTTTGAACCTTATACATTTGATGATTATGTTGAACGAATCGTTTCAAAAATTATACATACAGGTATCGTTACAAAATTTTAGTTACTGTGTTAAAAATCAGGTAAACAATCAGGTTATTCAGTTTAAATCGTTTGCTTTAGATCCGTATAAAACCATTGAACAGCAGTTAGATGTTTTTTTTGATAAGGAAGAAGCACTGCAAGCCGGTTTTCAGGATGTTCTGGTATTGCACGACAATAATTTAAATACGTTTGTACCAACAGCTTTGTTCGATGAAACTTCGTTAGGAAGCTATTTGCAGTACAATACAAAGGTTTTTCCTACCGATTATTTCGATTTTGATTCGCTAACGCAACAGCAAATGGAAAACATTTATGTGCCGTATGTTGCCTTTAACAATTACTTTTTAGATGTATTTGGCAGTTTTAATTTTCAGCACATAAACACCAGTTTGGTTCAGCATTTTATAAATAAATCTGCTAATAATAGTTCTGTTGAATTTTTCGTGCACGTAGCCGAAAATCATTTTGAAATAGTATTGCTTCAAAACAAAAAACTGCTTTTTTTTAATAGTTACGAGTATCAAACTCAAGAAGATTTTATCTACTATATTTTATTTGTATTTGAGCAGTTACAACTCAACACGCAAACGCAAATTGTAAAACTGTACGGCAATATTTCAACCGAAAGCGATTTGTACCAGATTGTCTACAAATTTATTAGAAACGTAGAAGTTGCCAATTTACAAACCATTGCACAAACACTTTCTGTAACCACCGAACAAGTACAACAACATTACATTTTACTGCACGCATGAGAATAGTTTCCGGAAAATTTAAAGGTCGACGTATAACAGCTCCTAAAAATCTGCCCGTTCGTCCTACTACCGATTTAAGTAAAGAGGCACTTTTTAATATATTAAACCACCAGTTTTCGTTTCACGAATTAAAGGTTTTAGATTTGTTTGCCGGAACGGGTAACATTAGCTACGAGTTTGCTTCGCGCGGTGCCGAACCTATTACTTCTGTGGATGCCGATTTTGGTTGTGTGAATTTTATTAAGAAAACCGCACAAGAGTTTGAAATGGATATTACTGCCATAAAAAGCGATGTGTACAAGTTTTTAGAACGCAGTAAAGTTAAATACGATATTATTTTTGCCGATCCGCCTTACGATTTTTCTCAAGAACAGTTTGATAAGATTTATCAGATGATTTTTGAAAACGAATTATTGCAAGAAGACGGATTGCTGATTATTGAACATTCTAGCCAGACAAAAATGGAACATTTAGAACATTTTAGTAACAGCAGAAAATACGGTGGATCAATCTTTTCGTTTTTTGAATACGAACAAGAAGAAACCGATGACGACGAAGATGATTTTGACGATGAAGATGATTTTGACGACGACGATTACGATAACGAAGAGGAATAGATTTCCTCTTTTTTTTATCAAAAAATCGCTGAACTATTTTATCCTTATTTCATAACCAAACCTTTTACATACTAAAACAACTACACATTTGTTAAATAAAAATGCTTTGTAGTTAATTTTTACTAAATTTATGTAAATTTTAAAATATATAGCTATGAAAAAGATTATACTTTTAATTTATTTTACAATATCACCGTTTTTATTTGCACAGAATTTCAACATACAAAGCTTCGCCACTGGTTTTACTAGCCCAGTTGATATTGCAAATGCAGGTGACGCCCGGTTGTTTATTGTACAACAAAACGGAATTATCCGTATTGCGCAATCAAACGGCACTGTAAACACCACTAACTTTCTCGATATTACTTCTAAAGTTAAAAACAGCGGCGAACAAGGACTTTTAGGTTTGGCTTTTCACCCGCAATATGCAACGAACGGACGCTTTTATGTATATTACAATGCGGTAGGTACAGGTAATATCACCATTGCAAAATATACAGTTAGTGTTACAAACCCCGATGTTGCTGATAGCAATTCCGAAGAAGTTTTATTAAATATACCTAAACCATTTACAAATCATAACGGTGGATGCTTAAAATTTGGTCCCGATGGTTATTTATGGATCGGAACCGGTGATGGTGGCAGTGGGGGTGATCCACAGAACAATGCGCAAAATTTAAGTTCGTACTTAGGAAAAATGTTACGTATTAATGTCAATGGGACTACGGGTTATACCATACCAAGCGACAATCCTTTTACAGGAACAGCTACTAATTTAGATGAAATTTGGGCTTACGGTTTACGAAATCCTTGGCGTTTTTCGTTTGATACAACAACAGGAAATATAATGATTGCCGATGTAGGGCAAAATACATCTGAAGAAATCAACAAAGTAGCTGTAAATCAGGCAGGTGTTAATTACGGTTGGCGATGTTATGAGGGTAACGACCCTTACAATACTTCAGGCTGTGCGGCTGCAACAACTATGACCTTTCCTGTTGCTACTTATAGTCTGGCTGGGGTTTATTGTTCTATTACGGGTGGTTATGTTTATCGGGGTGCAACTTATCCATCATTAACTGGTCTTTACTTTTTTGCCGATTATTGTGCCGATCAAATTGGAACAATGGATGCTACTAATGCAATTACTTGGAGTTCCACTTTTTCTAATGTTGCCTTTACATCTTTCGGAGTTGATTTTCAAAATGAATTGTATGTTGCATCGGCACAAAACGGAACAATTTACAAGATTATAGCTCCAGATGCTAGTGTTGATGAAATGGATAATCAAAACAAAGTGAAAATTTATCCTAACCCAGCAGCTAATGAAATCTTTGTTGAAGGAATAAATCGAGAAAACTTAAATGCCGAATTTATTGCTTTAGATGGAAGGTTTATTTTAAATAAAAAACTGAATTCTGACAATTCAATAGATGTATCTAACTTAAAAAGCGGCGTATATTTTATCACTATTAAATCAAATCAAACTAAAATATATACGCAAAAAATTATAGTGAAATAATCATTTTAAATTGTAAAAAAATCCCTCGCCTTTTAAAAACGAGGGATTTAACATTATTTCTTATTCTTTAAATGTTTGTCTAAAAACTGTTCTTGTTCCCAAAGAAGGTGTAAAATGTTTTCTTTAGCAACATAACTGTGACTTTCTTTAGGTAAAATTACCATACGCACCGGTGCACCCAAACCTTTTAACGCCTGAAAATAACGTTCGGTTTGCAAAGTAAAAGTTCCCGGGTTGTTATCTGCTTCGCCGTGAACCAACAACAAAGGTGTTTTCATCTTTTCGGCATTCATAAACGGCGACATGGTGTTGTACACATTAGGAACTTCCCAATAATTACGTTGTTCGCTCTGAAAACCAAACGGAGTTAATGTTCTGTTATAGGCACCCGAACGCGCAATTCCGCAAGCAAATAGTTTTGTGTGTGCCAGTAAATTTGCTGTCATAAAAGCACCGTATGAGTGTCCGCCAACACCTACTTTTGTACGATCTATATAACCTAATTTATCAACGGCATCAATGGCAGCCTCGGCATTCATTGCCAATTGTTCAATAAAAGTGTCGTTAGGTTCTTGTGTTCCTTCGCCAATAATAGGGAAAGCAGCATCGTCTAACACTGCATATCCTTTTGCTGCCCAGTAAACAAACGATCCGTAATAAGGAAAAGTAAATTCGTTAGGGTTTGCAGACGATTGCCCCGCACTGTTTTTATCTTTATACTCGGCAGGATATGCCCAAATTAACAAAGGTAATTTTTGTTTCGGATTTTTACGATCATAACCAGCTGGTAAATATAAAGTACCCGAAAGTTCAACACCGTCTTTGCGTTTGTATTTAATTACTTCTTTATGAACATCTTTAATACTTTCGAACGGATTTTTGTTGAAGGTAATCTGCTTTAAATCTTTTTTAGATTTGATATTTCGGAAATAATAATTCGGATAATCGTTTTTAGATTGAATGTTTACTAAAACCTCGCCCTTTTTAATATCGATAATTTCAGAAATCGATTCCATGCGGTCTGTAAGATTCGATTGATACAGTCGGTTTGTTTTTAAAGTAGTCAAATCCAACTCATCAATAAAAGGAAACTGACCTTCTTTGGTATGACCTTCACCAATTAAATACAATTTGTTGTTTTCTTTTTGTAACGAATATCTTCCCAAACTGTTCTTTTTTGTTTGAAAATCGCCCGGATCGCTGTAAATATCCTGATAATTTCTGTCCCAGATTGTAACTAATTCCGAGTTTTTAGAAGGATTCAACAAGTAGGTTTTCATATTTCGTGTATCGTACCATTGGTCGTAAACAATCGCAGTTTCATCATCGCCCCAAGAAATTCCACCATAACGCTGCGGCGTTTTTGTAAGCAATTCAGGTTGATTGTTAAACGGAGCTTCCCATGTATATAAAGCATCGCGGTGTGTAACCGTATTAGCAGGATCGCCACCATCTAAAGCTTCTACAAAGAACAAAGTAGCAGGTTTGTCTGCTCTCCAGCTCATGCTGCGTTTTCCTTCGCGAACCGCCATAAAACCTTTTGGCATCACTTCGCTTAAAGCTACATTGTTTACCAGTTTTACTTCTTTTCCGTCAGTAGTATAAGCAATTGTTTTCATTGGAAAACGGTTTAGTGGAACCAAATACGAAAACGGTTTTTGTAGGGTGGTTAATAAAATGTAATTACCATCGGGCGAGAAGGTTTCACCAGCATATAAATCGGCAGGTTTAAACAATGTTTTGTTACCGTTTAAATCAATAATATATAATTCAGATGTTACAATGGTTTCAAAATTAGCTTCATCGGTTTTGTTTTTCAACAAATCCTGATAAGTTCTGTTTTGCGAAACCACACCTTCTTCGGCAGTAGAAACAATAGGTCCGTTTGGTATGGCTTTTTCGGCATTAATCAAAGCTTTACGGTTTGCTGGGATTACCTTTATCAACAACTCGCTGCTGTTTTTTTTCCATGTAATAGGGTTACCTAAATTGGCATTTAAAACGGCATCGGTTAATTTTTTTGCTGTTGCTGTTTGTAAATCTAAAATCCACAATTCATTCCCCGTTGCCGTGGTATTTGTAAAAGCCAGCATGGTTTCATTAGGTGCCCACGTTAAATTGCTAATTAATGCATTTGCAGGTAAACCTTTAACAATGGTTTCGGTTTTATCGTTTGTTTTCTTAATTTTTATGTTGTTGATGAACGATGTTGTACTTGAAATATTTGTTGTAGGATTAATACGTAAACCACCCAAACGCAATTCGTCTTGATTTAATTCTTCCAGACTTTTATAAGTATTTCTGTACGATAAAATCATCCATTCCTTACTTGTATTCATTGATACCGTTGGCGCACGATCGTAATCTGCCAATTGTAAAATTTCTTTCGATGGTTTTTGATAGGTAATATTTTCTTGTGCAATCATAGGCGCAGTGGCTAATAAAAATGCCAAAAGTGTTTGTTTTATTCTTTTCATTTCTAAAAGGGTTTTTACAAAAATAAGTATTTTATCTTTTTAAAAAATTATAATTAAATTAGCTGTAAAATTAACTGTAGATATGTATCATTCAAAAATAACCGGTTTAGGTTTTTATGTACCTGATAATGTTGTTACTAATAACGATTTGTCGCAATTAATGGATACCAACGACGAATGGATTCAGGAACGAACTGGAATAAAAGAACGCCGCCATGTGGTTTTATCAGAAGATACCACTTCTGGTATGGCATTAAAAGCTGCAAAAATTGCTATTGAACGAGCTAAAATAGATAAAAACGATATCGATTTTATTGTGTTTGCCACATTAAGTCCCGATTATTATTTTCCAGGACCAGGAGTTACCCTGCAAAAGGAATTAGGAATAAAAACAGTGGGTGCTTTAGATATTCGCAACCAGTGTTCGGGTTTTATTTATGCGCTTTCAGTTGCCGATCAATTCATAAAAACAGGAATGTATAAAAATATTCTGGTGGTAGGATCTGAAGTTCATTCTAAAGGATTGGACATGACGACTCGCGGTCGTGGAGTTTCGGTAATTTTTGGAGATGGGGCAGGAGCTGTGATTTTAAGTAGAACCGAAGATCTAACAAAAGGAATTTTGTCAACCCATTTACATTCGCAAGGCGAACATGCCGAAGAATTGGCGTTAATTGCACCCGGAATGGGGAAACGTTGGGTTACCGATATCCTTAAAGAAAATAACCCCGACGATGAATCGTACTACCCACACATGAACGGTCAGTTTGTGTTTAAAAATGCCGTAGTTCGTTTTTCTGAAGTAATCAACGAAGGTTTGCAAACAAATAATTTACAGGTTGCCGATATTGATATGTTAATTCCGCATCAGGCTAATTTGCGTATATCTCAATTCATTCAGCAAAAATTTAAACTTACTGATGACCAAGTGTACAACAATATTATGAAATATGGTAATACAACAGCCGCATCGGTACCAATTGCTTTAACCGAAGCATGGGAAAACGGAAAGATTAAAGAAGGTGATTTAGTGGTACTTGCTGCTTTTGGAAGCGGTTTTACTTGGGCAAGTGCAATTATTCGTTGGTAAAAAATTTGTAGTTTAGATTTGTTCTTACTAAATTAGAAATAAAAAAAAGAGTAATGAAAAGTCAGAAAATAGAAAATTCTGGGCAGGCTCAACTGTTCAAAAATCCATTTTTAGAAATTTTAACTAAAGGTCATCCGGCATTAAGTTGGGGTATTCACGTACCCCTTTTAGTTTATTGTTTTTATTACGGATATGTTACATACAATTTGTCGCTGTACATTATGTTGGGCGTATTTGTTTTTGCCTTATTCTTTTGGACATTTTTTGAATATATTGCCCACAGATATATTTTTCACCTTATAAGTGAAAAACCAAGCATGCAAAAGTTTGCCTATATTATGCATGGCAACCATCACCATTACCCAAAAGATAAAACCAGGTTGTTTATGCCGCCCGTGCCAAGTTTGATAATTGCCGGTGCACTACTTGGGATTCAATATTTGGTGTTGGGAAAATACGCTTTTGCTTTTTACCCTGGCTTTATTTTAGGATGGTTAATGTATGCTTCTATGCATTATTTAATACACGCTATTGAACCACCTTTTAAATTTTTGCAACCCTTGTGGCGCAATCATCATTTGCATCACTACCGAAACGAAAATTTAGGGTTTGGTGTAAGCAATACAATTTGGGACAAGGTTTTTGGTACAATGTTCGATTTTAAAAAAGATCGTATAGACAAGCAAAAATCAAAAGAATTAATGTTTGATAACAAACAAAAAAGTGAAACTGTTTAGGTTTCACTTTTTTAGTTGGGGTAAAATCGTTATATTTATTAATGATTATCTGGAACCTTGTACCAGAATATTGATGAATGTGTCATAAATTAAATATTGAAAATACGCTTTGTCTATAAACTGCGTGTCATTCCGTGCTTGACACGGAATCTCACCATTATCTAGTCTTATGAGATGCTGAAACAAGTTCAGCATGACATTAACGATAAAATTAAAACTTGGTGTAATCTTTCCGATAGTCATTTATTTATTTTTTAAACAAATAAGCGAATGAAAACCGTTTTGTATATCATTTTGGCAATAATAATTGGTTTTATTGTTTGTTATGTGGTTGATCCATTTGTTAACGATACCATAAGTGTTCTTATTGCAACAATTGTGGTAACACTATTTGCAGATTTTTACAGAAAACTAGAAAAAAGAAATTAAATAAAAAAATCGCTTTCAAAAACTGAAAGCGATTTTTTTATTTGTGTAAAATCATTGAAATTTCAATATTTACATTTCTTGGTAATTTTTCAACCTGAACACATTCACGCGCTGGTGCCGTTTCGGCAGAGAAGTAACTTCCGTAGATTTCGTTAATCATACTAAAATGGTCCATGTTTCTAATAAAAATAGTAGCTTTTACCACATGGTCAAAAGTTAAACCAGCTTCTTCAATAATATAGTGTAAATTTTGCATTACCTGTCTGGTTTCATCCTGAATACCCGAAGTAACCAATGTTTCGGTGGCTTGGTTAAACGGAATTTGTCCTGATATAAAAAGTAAATCGCCAACCATAACCGAATGGTTGTACGGACCAATTGGCGCAGGTGCTTTTGATGAGTTGATTATTTGTTTCATTTATATTGTATTAAGTTAGGTTTAAAAACGAATAGCTTAAAGTTAAGAAATTATCTGTTTCTAAAACGGCGTTCGGCAGCATTTTTCTTTTCGTATTTAATATCTTGAAGGATCGATGATTTAATACCTATGAAAAAGTTCCATTGTTTGTAATATCCGTTAGGAACCCAAGAAAAATCCATTCGCCAAGATTTTAAATCACGTTCAAAACGCAGTTGAGTGAAAGTAACACCTTTGTTTTTAAAATCGTATCCTGTAGAAAAACCAGCCAACCAACCCGGTGCCAAGGTAACGTTACCCGAAACCATTAATGAGTTGCTTGATATTTCTGAATTTCTACTGGCATTGTTATAAGTTAAACTCCATGCCAGGTTTAAGTCCCAAGGAATTTCAGTGTTGTAAAAAGATGTTTTTGTTTTTCCGCGTTTATTTTCGTCGAACATTGATTTTTGTCTGTCAGCCAAATCAACAGACTTACCCAGCAAATCGTCTCCGCGACCCCCATTTTGCACATTTTGATCTATTTCATCATCATCTTCTTTAGGCGTTCCACCAAACAAAGGATCGGTACTTGTTAAAGAGTAATTTAAAGTAATGTTGGCACTGGTTAAACGCAGTAAACTTCCGCCGTTTGCAATATTAAATTTGTCAATTCTTCTTCCGGCATTATTAATAGCTAATGGATCTAAACTTGCACCTAAATTCAAACGTAACTTATCTTTTAATAAATTAGTATTGGCACTCATGCTTAAAGGTGCTAATTTTAACGAATCGGCAGTTAAATTATACGACGATGAAAAATTTAACGAATTTAAAAGCATTACCTTTTTAGGTTCGCCGGTTGTAGATTCGTCGTCGCGCACTTTAGCTTCAAAATTGTTTCCTAAAGAAAATCCAACCATGTTAGACATTGTTTTGTTGGGTTCGCCAAACAGCGTACCTTGAAAACGTGAATATTCTTGCATAGTTGTTCCTAAAGCATCAATTGCATAAGTGTCGTAATACTGATCAAAACTTGGCGTGTACGAGTAAGAAACAGACGGACGCATTACGTGGCGTATCGCTTGAATTTTTGAATTTTTATTGAAATTAAATGTTCCATATACAGTTGTTCCAACGTTGGTACTAAAATTATAGGTACGATAACTGTCAAAACCATTGTTTCTAACTATTTCAGGCTGATTGGTTTCATTGTTGTAAAAACGGTCAAACGTATTTAAAACCCAGGTTTCGGTATAATTTCCCGACATAGAAACCGAAAGATATTTAAACAGTTTAAAATTGGTTTTTAAAGGAATGGTATGTTGAATACCTGCGTTCATTTCTTTAAACATTTCCGATTTAAAGAAAAGGGAATCGGTTGTTTGTATTTGGTTTCTTCCGTTTAAATTATATTGTAGGTTAATGTTTTGAAAAAAACCTTTTTTTGAACCATTTTTAGGCGCAAAAGGAAATATAGGATCAACACTTGCCTGTACATTAGGTAACGACATGGTAATTTGCTGCGTGTTGGTGTTTTGCTGATGATTGGCAGAAATGGAATAATTGATCTGCGGAACAGACTGTATTGTTTTAGAATAATTTATAGACGATGATAAGGTGTTGTTCATGTTAGAACCAATGTTCTGCGTGTTAAGCGAGTTACGGAAATAACTACTACTACCTAAGTTTACCGATGCCGAAAAACGCGATGTTGGGTTTGCTTTAGCATCTTGCGAATGACTCCACTGAATGTTATAGATTTTCCCATTACTATAATTAGGAAAACCTTTTTCACCTTCAATTATGTTTTCGTAGCGTAAAACAAAATTTCCATTGTACTTATAACGTTTTCGGTATTGCGATTGGGCATTAAAAGCTTTGCTTCCGTTTGAATAAATATCTCCTAATAAGGTAAGATCTATTTTATCGTTAAAAGCAAAATAATAACCACCATTTTGCAAATAGTAACCACGTAAATTGGTATCACCAAACGATGGAATAATGAAACCAGAAACAGATCCTTGCGATAACGGAAAAAAAGCAAAAGGTAAACCAATAGGCGTAGGTACATCTTCAATAACCAAATTGGTAACACCGGTTACAATTTTTTTGTTAGGAACAAATTTTGCTTTGTTTGTCTGAAAATAATATTCGGGATTATCAATATCTTCTGCTGTTGTAAAAATTACATCTTTCATAAAGTAAACCGAATCGTTTACTTTTTTGGTTTTTGCAGCCTTAACATTAAAATCGTTGTATTTTGTACGTGTATTCCAAACAATTGCTTTTTTTGTTTTGGTGTTGAAACGAATAGAATCTGGTTCTACAACCTGCGTTCCTTGTTTAAAAACCGGGTGTTGCGTTAAATTACCTAACGAATCTTTAATTCTGCCGGCATAAACTTCTTCTTTATCGTAATCGTAAATAATAATTCCAGCGGTAAGTTCGTAATCCTGATACTTAAAAACAGCCTGATTGTATAAAGTTACCTTTTTGTTTTTCTGATCTAGCTTTTCGTAATCTTTGGCAGTTCTAAACATAGGTGCTTCTAATTTTTGCCCTTGTTTAGGTTTTACACTGTCTCTTTTTATAGTATCTAAAGTTGTATTCGGAATAAGGGTTCTGGTAAGTGTATCGTTCTTACTTTCAATATTTAAGCGCTTGTTTACATGAGGGAATTCTTGTGCCGAAACCTTTGACAGTGCGCCCGGAATTAAGATCAAATTAAAAACGATATATATTACTTTTCTATGCAACTTTTGTAAGCTATTTTGTAAAATTGGTGAGTGTTTTTTTTAGACTTCAAACTTACTAATATTTTTTTTTACTTTTAGACTTTTAAATAAGAAACGAAAATATAAAATAAATCATGTTTGTAAATAAGGTAAAAGCTGCTTGTTTAGTGTTTTTAATGAGTGTTGGATCAGCGGTTTATGCGCAAAATTTTAAAGTAGTTTTAGATCCCGGTCACGGTGGAAAAGATCCAGGTGCAGCTTACGGAAATTTTATCGAAAAAAATATTGTTTTAGACGTAGCATTAAAAGTAGGCAATTTGCTAAAATTAGATAAGGATATTAAGGTGATTTTTACCCGAAAAACAGATGTTTTTATTGAAGTTGCAGAGCGTACAAAAATAGCTAATCGTGAAAAAGCAGATGTGTTTGTATCTATTCATGTAAATGCTGCAAAAAACAGAACCGCTTATGGTGCAGAAACCTATTTAATGGGTATTAGTAAAAATTCGGCAAATTTAGATGTTGCAAAAAGAGAAAATGCCGTAATTACTTTAGAAGACAATTATGAAAAACAGTACGAAGGATACGATCCAAACCGTCCGGAATCTTTAATAGGTTTAACCTTGATGCAAGAACAGTTTATTAAGCAAAGTATCGATTTGGCATCTAAAATTCAAGTGCGATTTAAAAACGATGTAGGTAGAAGCGACAGAGGTGTAAGGCAAGGTCCGTTCTGGGTTTTACTTAGCGCACTTATGCCTAGTATTTTAATAGAATTGGGTTTTATATCTAATAAAGAAGAAGGCGAGTATCTAAATTCCGAAGCAGGTAAAAACGAACTGGCAAAAGCGATTGCAAGAGCTATTAGAGAGTATAAAAAGAGTAATTCGGCTTAAAAAATAGTCTTAATATAGAAATGTGGTTTATTCGTATTAATTCTTAATAAGGTTTTGGTGGTAAAATCAAGTTAAAAACCAAATTTATTACTTTTGTAAACAATTTTAATATACTATTTTTGTAAATTGGATACGATTGTGTTTTATAACTTAATCTTAACCAACATTTTTTAATTTAAGCTTTTAAATAAGAAACAAAATATAAATATGCTATGTTTATAGATAATTTTAAAGTTGCTATTGGTGCCTTTTTAATGTGTGTGGGATCAACGGTTTATGCCCAAAATTTTAAAGTGGTGTTAGATCCCGGACACGGTGGTAAAGATTTTGGTGCAGTGCGCGGAAATTATGTTGAAAAGAAAATTGTTTTAGATGTTGCTGAAAAAGTAGGCGATTTGCTAAAACGAGATAAAGGAATAAATGTTATCTATACTCGTAAAACCGATGTTTTTTTAGAATTGAGAGAGCGAACTGAAATAGCCAACCGTGAAAAAGCCGATATTTTTGTTTCAATTCACGCAAACGCCGCTTCTAACGCACCAAGTGCCACAGGAACCGAAACATTTATAATGGGTACCAGTAAAAACGCATCGAATTTAGAAATTGCTAAAAAAGAGAATGCCGTTATTACATTAGAAGATAATTACGAAACATCATATTCTGGATACGATCCAAGTAAACCTGAATCATTAATTGGTTTAACCTTAATACAAGAGCAATTTGTAACACAAAGTATAGAATTGGCTTCAAAAGTTCAAACACGTTTTACGAATGATGCCGAACGAAAAAATCGGGGCGTTAAGCAAGCTCCTTTCGTAGTTTTGTACACCGCTTTTATGCCAAGTATTTTGGTTGAATTAGGTTTTTTATCTAACAGTGAAGAAGGTGCTTATTTAAATAGTGAAGAAGGTAAAAATGAATTAGCAAGGTCTATTGCCAATGCCATTATCGATTATAAAAAACAGTATCATTCTGCAAGTGAAAATATTTCGGCTCAAAAACCTAGAGAAACACCTGTTAAAGAAGAACCTAAAAAAGTAGATACGGTAAAACAAAAAGTTCCAGAACCAGCACAAACATCGTCTGTAGATGCATCTAACCCAGCTACCGTTACAAAAGCCGGCGTTACTTTTAAAGTACAAATTGCAGCAAGCGGTAAAGATATTGCCTTAACGCCAAACAATTTTAATGGTTTAAACAATATTTCTATGGTTAAAGAAGGTAATATGTTCAAATATTTTTATAATGAAACTACCGATTACAACCATGCACGCAAAGCTTTAGAAGTAGCTAAAACCAAAGGGTATAATTCTGCTTTTTTAGTTGCCTATAAAAACGGAAAAAAAGTAAGCATTCAAGAAGCAATTAAATAATAACTAAAAGAAAAAAAATTGAAAATAGCTATATCAAAAGAGGTAAAAACCGCTGTACTAGTGTTATTATCTATAGGAATGTTAATTTGGGGATACACCTTTTTAAACGGTAAAAACATTTTTAGTAGTTCTAGAACGTTTTTTGTAGAATACGATAATGTAGAAGGTCTTTCTACTGCTTCGTCTGTAACAATCAACGGTATGGTGGTTGGTAAAGTACACCACATTTCGTTAAAAGGTCAGGGGAAATTATTGGTAGAATTAATGATGACCGATAATGTAGACATTCCAAAATCGTCTAAAGCAGTAATTTATTCTCCCGATTTACTTGGTGGAAAACAAATTGCACTGCAAATTAATTACGATGATCCTACCTTGGCTAAAAGTGGCGATTACTTACCGGCAGGACAGCTTAACGGTTTAATTGATAGTTTAGGACAAAAAGTAGATCCTATTGCCAAAAAATTAGATTCGGTTCTTTACAACGTAAATATTTTGGTGCAAAGTATAAACAAAACATTAGATCCGGCTGCACAAAAAAATCTGCAAGAAGCTTTAGCAAAATTAAACACTACTATGGGTAATGCAAATGCTATCACAGGTAAGTTCGATAGAATTGTATCAAATAATGAAACCAAAATCAACAATATTGTAAGTGATTTCAATACCACATCAAAAAATCTTTCTGCTTTTTCAAACGATTTAGATAAAATTCAATTACAAAAATTACAGGATATTTTGAATAAATTCGATAGTGCCGCATCAAGTTTAGACAAAATGATGAGCGATGCCAACAACGGAAAAGGAAATATTGGTAAATTGATGAAAGAAGAGCAGCTGTACAATAATTTAGAATCGGCAACAAAAGAATTAAACAGTTTGTTAGAAGATGTTAAACTAAATCCTCGCCGTTACATAAATATCTCGGTTTTCGGTAAAAAAGCACAACCTTATGCAGAACCCGTAGCACAATAAACATACAAAACTAAATACAACAAAAACAATAATTAATACATTACAATAATGCAAATTTTAAGCAGTATATTATTTATAGCTTTAGCTGTTGCTGGCTTTGGTTTTTTTGCAAAAAACGCAAAAAAAATCTACCGCAATATAAAGTTGGGTCAGGCTGTTAACAGAACCGACCGTTCTTCTGAACGCTGGAGAAATATGCTTTTGGTAGCTTTTGGACAAAAGAAAATGTTTGCCAGACCCATTCCGGCACTTTTACATTTTGCCATATACGCAGCCTTCATGATTACCCAGATAGAGTTGATTGAGATTTTTATCGACGGAATTTTTGGTACCCACCGTATTTTTAAAGAACCTTTAGGTGGTTTATACACCTTTATAATTAGTTTAATAGAAATAGTTTCGGTTGCAGCTTTACTGGCAACATTAGTGTTTTTATCGCGCAGAAACCTGTTAAAGCTTCCTCGTTTAAACATGAAAGAATTAATGGGCTGGCCTAAAAAAGATGCCAATTTAATTTTAATGATGGAAATTATTTTGGTATTGTGCATTTTTACCATGAACGGAACCGATGAGGTACTGTACAATATGGGCAAATCACATTTTGAAGGACAAGGATCATTTAATTTCACCATTTCGCAATTTATTGGTCCGGCTGTTTTTGGATCTTTCAGCGAAGGAACCTTGCATGTTTTAGAACGCATAGGGTGGTGGGGACACTTTATTATGGTATTGTCTTTCCTTAATTACCTGTATTATTCTAAACATTTGCATATTATTTTGGCGTTCCCAAATACCTATTTTGCACATATCGATCCGCTTGGTAAATTTGATAATTTACAGGCTGTTACCAACGAAGTAAAATTAATGATGGATCCTAATGCCGATCCGTTTGCAGCACCTGCGCCCGATGCAGATGCAACACCTGCAAAATTTGGTGCCCAAGATGTTCAAGATTTAAATTGGGTTCAATTATTAAATGCCTATTCGTGTACCGAATGTGGTCGTTGTACATCATCTTGTCCGGCAAATATCACAGGTAAAAAACTGTCGCCACGTGCTATCATGATGAAAACGCGCGATCGTTTAGAAGAAGTTGGTGCCAATATCGATACCAATAAAGGAACTTTTGTAGACGATGGTAAAACATTGTTGAATGATTATATTACACCCGAAGAATTATGGGCTTGTACTACTTGTAATGCTTGTGTTGAAGCTTGTCCTATAGACATTAGTCCGTTATCTATTATTATGGATATGCGTCGATTTTTAGTTATGGAACAAAGTGCCGCACCAATGGAATTAAACACCATGATGACCAACATTGAAAACAATGGAGCACCTTGGCAGTACAGTCAGATGGATCGTTTAAATTGGAAAGACGAGAATTAATCAACACAAATTATCAATTAAAAAAGTTAAAAATGTCAGAAAGTTTAGTAGTGCCAACAATGGCAGAAATGATGGCGAGAGGAGAGCAACCCGAAGTTTTATTCTGGGTAGGTTGTTCGGGAAGTTTTGACGATAGAGCAAAAAAGATTACCAAAGCGTTTGTACGCATTTTAAATAAAGCCAATGTTAAATTTGCCGTTTTAGGTAGCGAAGAAGGTTGTACTGGAGATCCTGCAAAACGTGCCGGAAACGAATTTTTGTTTCAAATGCAGGCAATGATGAACATTCAGGTTTTCGACGGATACGAAGTAAAGAAAATTGTAACGGCTTGTCCTCATTGTTTCAATACAATTAAAAATGAATATCCTGGTTTAGGCGGAACTTATGAAGTGGTACACCATACCGAATTTTTAAAATCGTTGTTAGACGATGGCAGATTAACCATTGAAGGCGGACAGTTTAAAGGTAAACGTATTACATTTCACGATCCTTGCTATTTGGGGCGTGCCAATAAAATTTACGAAGCACCGCGTGATTTAATTCAAAAGTTAGATGCCGAGTTGGTTGAAATGAAACGATCAAAAGCAAACGGTTTATGTTGTGGTGCAGGTGGTGCGCAAATGTTTAAAGAGCCCGAAAAAGGGAATAAAGATGTAAACATGGAACGTACCGATGATGCTTTAGAAGTAAAACCGCAAATTATTGCAGCGGGTTGTCCGTTTTGTAATACCATGTTAACTGATGGTGTGAAATTTAATCATAAAGAAGGTGAAGTTCAGGTGTTGGATGTAGCCGAATTAATTGCTAACGCACAAGATTTATAATATGTTTGTACCTTTTGATGAAATGCCAAAATCGGCAAAAATCTGGATTTACCAGGCAAACAGAAAAATGACTGAAGAAGAAGTTGCTACAGCAAGCCAATTATTGACAAATTTTGTTGAAGATTGGGCGGCGCACAGCACACCTTTAAAAGCATCGTACCAAATAAAGTACAACCGTTTTATTATTTTAGCGGTAGATCAGGACTATCATGCTGCAAGTGGCTGTTCTATAGACGCCTCTGTACGCATAATTCAAGAATTAGAGCAAAAATTTCAAATTGATTTATTGGATAAAATGAATGTAACTTATAAAACGGGTGAGTTTATTGCGCATAAATCGTTAATCGATTTTAAGAAAATGGCAAAAGAAAAAGCCGTGAATGCAAATACAATTGTCTTTAACAATCTGGTAAATACTATAGAAGAGTTCGAAGAATTTTGGGAAGTTCCTGCGGGCGAAAGCTGGCACAGTCGTTTCTTTTAATATTCGTTTTAAATCATAAAAAATCCTCTTTATTTTTTTAAAGAGGATTTTTTGTAACAAAGATTTTCTTTTTCTTATTTCTTTAATAATTTGTACGAACCTTGTGTGCCTTCGTTTGTTGTAATGTTTACAATATATAAACCGTTTGCTGCATTTTGTAAATTGATAATTTTATCAGTAGTTGTTAAAACTTTTTGACCTAAAGTATTAAAAATATCTATTTGAGCAATATTTAAGTCAGATGCTACAGTAAAAATTCCTGAAGTAGGGTTAGGGAAAACTGTTGCTTTGCTTGTATCGAATTTAGAAGTACTTGCATTAGTAGTCCACTCTATATTATCTAAAACCAACGCTTTGTGCCCTCCTCCGTGTACAAATTTAATAGCTACATATTTATGACCCGATTGTGCTGGTATAGATGCAGTTGTATGTTTTGTTCCTGCAGCAGGAGTAAAAGGTGCTCCAAAAGCAGTAAAGGTAGAAAAATCGGTGTTGTCGCTCATTGTTCCAATTTGAATGGTTGAACCTGGAATGTTGATAGATACAATATCGAACGATAGTATATGATTACCATCAATAGTAGAAACTTCTGGCGAAACAACAATTATATCTCCTGTAGCAAAACCGCTGTAAAGCTGCAAGGCTTTGTCGGTAGCATTAATTGTTTTTATAGTAATATCATTTGCAGAAAAGCTAGTGCCAGTCCAACAGTTTTCTGGGAAAGCAGTAAAATTATCAAATGATTCATTAATGCTTGCAACTGCTGCACATTGGCTGTTTGCATTAAATGACACGAACCCAATAGCTATTAGGCATAAAGATGTGAAACGTTTTTTTGTAAAGTAAATATTATTCATAATTAGATTAATTAAATTAATGAAGCAAATTTATTTATATTTAATCTAAATAAAAAATAAAGAGTTAAAAAAATATTTCAAAATAATTTTGTTAATTCAAAATTTCAAATAACTTTGTAATTCAAAGTAGATAATAATGAATCAAAAAATTTCAGATGATTTAGCACACATTCGTTCTATGATGGAACGTTCGTCTCGATTTTTATCTTTAAGTGGATTATCCGGAGTAGGAGCAGGTATTGTTGGTTTGATTACAGGTTTTGTGGCGATGTATTTAACAAATGATTATTTTGTAGATTATAATTTTTATCAGCCAAAAGTTTATCAGTTAGACATGCTTTTTAAATTAATTTTTTTAGGCGGTGCAGCATTATTATTAGCAATTTTCTTTGGTTGTTACTTTACCATTCGTAAAAGTAAAAAACTGGGTTTACAAATCTGGACGGCTACTACAAAGAAAATTTTGGTTCAATTGGCTATCCCGTTGATAGTTGGTGGTATTTTTGTTTTAGCATTATTGCAGTACAGTTTGTACGGATTGGTTGCTGGTACAACTTTAATTTTCTACGGATTGGCTTTGGTAAATGCTGAAAAATACACCTATTCTGATATTAAATATTTGGGTTTTCTCGAGATCATTCTGGGTTGTTTATCTTTATTTTTTATTGGCAAAGGATTGATTTTTTGGACGATTGGTTTTGGAGTTTTGCATATTATTTACGGTATTATTTTATACAGAAAGTACAAGTAAATGAGTTTAATTAGCGGTTTAAATAAAGAATTTGAAAGTAGGGTTCGGCTTGGTATAATGTCAGTTCTCATGGTAAATGATTGGATTGATTTTACCGAAATGAAAAACCTGCTACAAGTTACCGATGGAAATTTGGCAAGTCATTCTACCGCATTAGAAAAACATACATACATTGAAATTAAAAAGGAGTTTGTTGGAAAAAAACCGCGAACTTCCTATAAAATAACCGAAGCAGGTAAGTTGGCATTTCAACAACATCTTGCTTTTCTAGAAAAAATAATGAGACAGTAAATTGGTCTTATTTTTTTATTTTTAAACTTTGAAATACAAAGTACTTTTAATTGTAAATATTATGAAAAAACAGTTTTTAATTTTTATCAGCACCATTATGTTTGTCGTTCTTTTCTATGATCAGGAACTAGGCATCAATCTTTCAATTTTTGCAATAATTCTAGTAATTGCACAATTGGTCATGCAACCTAAATTGTTACATGATAAAAAAGCCATAATATTGGCAGTTTGCGTAGTAGCTACAAGCTTTTCTAACGCGTGGTTGTTATCAGTAGTTACGGTACTTTCAGTAATAGTATCGTCTTTTGTTTTTAGGTATTATGTGGTAGATCCGCAATTAAAACTAATTTCTAAAGCATTTAATTTTGTATTTAGCTTGCCTGCTTTTGTGGCTCGAATTTTTTTGATTGACCAATGGTTCGAATTCAAAAAAGAAGATTCTAAAAAAACATTAGTCACTATTTTCTCGTACGTAATTTTACCTTTTTGCATCTTGTCGGTCTTTTTCGGGTTGTATGTTTCATCGAGCGATATTTTGAGTAGCTGGTATAATCGTTACGAATGGAATATCGATGCATTAATCATTTTTACAATCATCTTCGGCTTTTATATAAGTTTTGTGTTTTGGCATATAAAAGTGTTCGATTTTATCAAGATCATAGATAAAAGCCTGAAATTCAGCTTCACTAAAGAACAAGAAATCAATCAAAAACCGTCGTTTAATTTTATCCCGTTAGATTTCGAAGTCCGTAGCGGAATCATCACATTGGTTAGTTTAAACTGCATGTTGTTATTTTTTATAATTGTTTTTAATGTAGAAAACGCACAGCAAACCATTCAGCATATTTCCGAATACAGTTCGCGTACGCACAGTCAAATTTATTTAATCATCACATCGGTTTTCTTGGCAATGGTCGTGGTTTTATTCTTCTTTAAAGATGCGTTGAATTTTATAAAAAACAATACATGGTTGCTTCGATTAACTAAAATTTGGATTGGTTTAAACGGCTTTTTAATAGCATCGGCTTTTTATCAAAATTCAGTTTACATCAATGCAATGGGTTTAACCTATAAACGTTTGGGCGTGTATTTATTTTTGATAATTTGTTTGATCGGGTTGATTTATTCGTTCTTAAAAATCCATCAAAAAAGAACAAATTTTTATTTAATTGATAAAATGTCATGGACCATTTTTTACAGTTTGATTTTTTGTTCAATTTTTAACTGGGGAAACATTATGACCCATTATAATTTACAGAAAGATAAAGTTGATTGGTACTATTTGACTAATTATTTATATGGAAACGAAAAAACATTGATTGATTATTACAAAAAACAGAATAGGGAAGTTCCTGAATTTCTTTTAAACAGATTGAAGTATTATGAAGATTTACCGTTTTTATCGAAACAGTTGTATTACAGCTTTAATTAGGAAATTATTTTATAATGATTGAAATCAATTAAGAAAGAATCAATACTTAACACTTAATATTCCTAATATGATTTAATCATTGAAGGACAAAAAAAATCCGAGTTTAAAACTCGGATTTATTTATTTTTAGTATTTCTGCGTTCGTTTCGCAAAGGACGTTGTTCGCTAAATTTCTTTTTAAAATCTTTTCGGTCTTTTGTCGGTTCAGGATTTTTATTTACTGCCACTCTCACTACTTTTGGCAAACTACCTTCCTCTGTTTTCGTACTGTCGGCAATCAATCTGTTCAGCTCGTTCAATTCAGTTTGGCTAATGTCACGGTATTTTCCTACAGGAACATCTAACGAAATATTCATAATGCGAATACGTTTTAAAGCCACAACCGTATAATCAAAATACTCGCACATTCTGCGAATTTGTCGGTTTAAACCTTGCGTTAAAAAGATACGAAAGGTAGTATTGCTTATTTTTTCAACTCGGCACTCTTTGGTAACGGTATCTAAAATAGGTACACCGGCACCCATACGTTGTATAAAACGGTCGGTAATTGTTTTGTTAACAGTAACAATATATTCTTTTTCGTTGTTGTTTCGGGCGCGAAGAATTTTGTTTACAATGTCGCCATCGTTGGTCATAATAATCAGCCCTTCCGAATCTTTATCTAATCGTCCAACAGGAAAAATACGTTCGCGATAATTAATAAAATCAACAATATTATTTCGTACCAATTGATTGGTAGTGCATTCAATACCAACCGGTTTGTTAAAAGCTAAATAAATTTTAGGTTCTTCTTTTTCTGTAACCAATGTTCCGTTTACACGAACTTCATCGGTTGGTAATACTTTTGTTCCCAATTCCGGAATTTTTCCGTTAATGGTTATTCTGCCTTGTTCCAAAAATTTGTCGGCTTCACGGCGTGAGCAATATCCAACTTCCGATAAAAATTTATTTATGCGTATTCCTTCCTGATCCATTGTGCAAAATTACGATTTAAAGCGGTTGTTTTCTAAAAAATAAACAATTTGTTCGTTCACATCATCGCTATACAAACTGTGCCCTAAATCATGAGTAGTGTAAAGCGGAATGTGGGGATGTTTCTCTATAATTTCCAGGGTATCGCTGTACGGAACCACTTTATCTTCTTCATCGTGAATGATACCAATGGGAACTTTTATTTGATTTACAAACGAACTGCTGTTAAAATTCGCGGGATCGATAGAAAATCGTTTCGAAAATTCTTTAAGAAAACCTTGATATGATTTATGTGTAAGCGAAATAAGGTTTCGATAATTTTCGGTAATTCGTAAAAAACGATTTGGCGCACCTAACGATACAATTTTATTTACAAAAGTGGGTTTAAAAGTC
The DNA here is from genome assembly GCA_040391585.1 of Paenimyroides ummariense. Lineage (GTDB taxonomy): Bacteria > Bacteroidota > Bacteroidia > Flavobacteriales > Flavobacteriaceae > Flavobacterium > Flavobacterium ummariense_A. The sequence continues at coordinate 31,315 of JBEBXO010000020.1, forward strand.
GCCATATAATAAAATAGGGTCATACCGCCCAAACTGTGTCCAATTAAAAAATCGGGCTTAAAATGGTTGCAAACTTCATTTACAAACTGGCTGTATAAAACGGCGTTTAGTTCCTTACCATCGCTTAAACCTTGTCCTGGAGCGTCTAAAGCAATAACCCGATAATTATGTTCTTTTAGAAAATGAATAACGCCCTGCCAACGATTTGCGTTGCTTTCCCAACCGTGAATAAGCAAAATAGTTTCTTTTTCGCCAAACCATTCGTACGTTTGAATATGGTGCTGTTTAAATTGCAGTTTTTTCATGGCACTTGATCCCAAAAAAGTAGGCAGCGATTTTAAAACACCTTCGCGTGGTACAGAAAACAGCGTATAAGCGGTGTTAGCTGCAAATTTTGCGTTTAAATAGTGCAAGGAATTAATGTATAAACCAAAACCTTTTGTAAGTAGCGTGTATTTTAATTTTTTGATAAACCCCATAAAAAAAGCCTCTATAATCAGAGGCTTAAATTTATTTTAAATTTTTGATAATATCATCAATTTTTTCTCTTTCTTCTGCTGCTAAAGCTGCATCAACTAAAATACGACCACTGTGTTCGTCTGTCATGATTTTTTTACGACCAGCAATTTCAACCTGAACTTGCGGTGGAATGGTAAAAAATGATCCTGCCGATGCACCACGCTCAATAGATACTACAGCCAAACGGTTTTTTACACCGTTTCTAATTCTTGTGTAAGCATTTAATAAACGATCTTCGATAACAGAAGCGTATTCTTCAGATTTAACAACCAAGGCTTTTTCTTCGCGCTCTGTTTCTGTTAAAATACCGTTTAATTCGTTTTCTTTATGCTTTAAATGGTTTGTTTTAAGATCTAATTTTTCAGATGTTTGTGCAATTAAATTCTTTTTATATTCCATATTGGCTTTAAACTCTTTAATGTGTTTTTCTGCCAATTCAATTTCTAACGTTTGGTATTCAATTTCTTTTGTTAAAGAGTTGAATTCTCGGTTGTTACGAACATCTTTTTGTTGATCGGTATATTTTTTAATTGATTCTTTGTGCGATTCAATTTCGTTTTTCTTCGTTTTAACCTGCTCTTCAACTAATTGCATTTCGTTGTTAAGCTTTTCTAAACGAGTGATAAGCCCGGCAACTTCGTCTTTTAAATCTTCCACTTCAAGAGGTAATTCGCCTCTCATGTTTCTAATTTCATCGATTCTGGAATCAATTAATTGTAAGTCGTATAACGCTCTTAATTTTTCTTCAACAGTTTCTGCTTTCTTTGCCATTGTTATATGTAGTTAACCGGATTTGTTTTAATATCAGATAAAATAATTGCAAAAGTAGGAATTTTTTTTGATAGATAATCAAAAATATAATTTTTTACGTAACGTTCACTTTCAAAATGACCCACATCTGCTAATAATATTTGGTTTTCTGCCTGAAAAAAGTCGTGGTATTTTAAATCGGCTGTTATCAATACATCTGCATTCTGCGCTTTTGCAGCAGCAATGGCAAAACTTCCCGATCCGCCTAAAACAGCCACTTTTTTTACTTTTTTATTTAGGAAATTAGAATGACGAATACCGCCAGTTTCAACTTTGTTTTTTACAAAATGAAGAAAATCGATTTCGGAAGTTTCGTTTTCTAATTCTCCAATCATTCCCAAACCAATATTTTGATGCTTGTTTTCTAATTTGGTGATTTCGTGAGCCACTTCTTCATACGGATGACTTTCAAACAGTGCTTTTAAAATCTTGTTTTGCAGATGTTTTTCAAAAGTAACTTCCAGTTTCATTTCTTCTACTTCGGTATAAACATTCTGGGTTCCAATAACCGGATTGCTGTCGTTATTTCCTGTAAAAGATCCAATACCAGAGGAAGTAAAACTACAATCGTAATAATTGCCTATTGCACCAGCACCTGCAGAAAATACTGCTTTTTGAACAGCAGTAAAATGATCTTTAGGAACAAAAGTGGTTAGTTTGTAGATAAAATCCTGTTTTGGGATTAAGATTTTTGTATTGATTAACCCCAAAGTATCGCACAAAATTTTATTTACACCTAGTTTATGATTGTCCAAACCTGTGTGAACCGCGTAAATAGCAACATCGTTTTTAATAGCTTTAATAACAGCGCGTTCCACATAATTTTTGCCGGTAATTTTCTTTAAACCCGAAAAAAGGATTGGGTGAAAACACACAATTAGGTTGCAGTTCTTCTCAACAGCCTCGTTAACAACGGTTTCCAAAGCATCGTGACAAACCAGAATACCAGTAATTGTTGTATTTACATCGCCCACAAGCAAACCTACATTGTCAAAATCTTCGGCATAGGCAGTGGGTGCCATTTCTTCTAAAATCGGGATAATTTGTTTTAATTTCACAACTTTGTTTTTAATCGTTTTTCAAAGATAAAAATAATCGTAATTTCGTTAGCTATAAATCAATCGAAATGTTTAAAGCGTCTTTGGGAACATCGGTTAAGGTAACAACAGTTATTATTATAGGTCTTTTTCTATTAATTGGCGTTGCATTATTATTGTTTTTTGTGATGAGTTTGTCAGAAGAAAATTTTGATAGAAAATCAATCATGATGCCAATTGTTGCAATAGGACTTTTTGGACTTTTGTATTGGGTGTTTACTGAAAGAATAATTGGATATGAGGTTTTGAATGAAGGGGTAAAGATTATTAAAGTGAACGATGTGGAACTTATTAAAAAAGAACTTATTTTAGAAGTGAAACCGATTGATTATAAAGATTTACGGTTTTCTGTAAGAACATTTGGAATTGGAGGTATATTTGGTTTTTCAGGATCGTTTACAAATAAAAAATTTGGTGATATGACTTGGAATTTCACACGTAAAGACAATTTGGTGATGATTGTTACCAAAAAACAGAAATTTGTAGTTTCGCCAGATAACAGAACGTTATTTATTACAAAAGTTTCAGAATTTATTTAATGAAAAACCTACGCAAAATATTATTTCCGTTTTCGTTGATTTATGCAGCTGTAACAAGTTTGCGTAATTTTTTGTACGATAAAGGCATCAAAAAATCAATTGGTTTTGATATTCCTGTTATTGCTGTGGGAAACCTGTCGGTTGGTGGAACGGGTAAAACGCCAATGGTTGAATATTTAATCAGACTTTTAAGTGATAGATACAATTTAGCCGTTTTAAGCCGAGGATATAAACGCAAAAGCAAAGGTTTTTATTTGGCAAATGACACTACAACCATAGAAAAAATTGGCGACGAACCTTTTCAGTATCATTCAAAATTTAAAAATATTCATGTTGCCGTAAATGCCAATAGAGTAGAAGGTGTTACAAAAATTCTGGATATTCTACCTAAAACCAATGTTGTTTTATTAGACGATGCGTTTCAACACCGCAAAATAAAAGCAGGTTTTTACATTATGCTTACCGCTTACAACGATTTGTTTTTTAACGATTTGGTGTTGCCTGCCGGAAATTTGCGCGAATGTAAATCGGCAGTTAAAAGAGCAAATGTTGTAGTGGTAACTAAATGCCCAAAGGATTTGTCGGAAGCAGAAATGCTTCAAATAAAAAGTAAAATTGCTGTTGATAGCGATAAAATTTTCTTTTCTACGATTAGTTATCATCAGTCAGTAACAAATAATGTTGAAGAAATTCCTGTTACCGATTTAAAAAATGATTTTATTGCTGTTGCCGGTATTGCAAAACCAGAATACTTTTATGAGTATTTAAATTGTGCTAAAAATGATTGTTTAACTTTTCCGGACCATCATTTTTTTTCAGATCAAGATCTAAAGAATATTCTACAAAAAGCAAACGGACGTAAAATTATCACTACCGAAAAAGATTATATGCGGTTACAAAATTTGTTGCCAAAAGATCTGTTGTATTATTTGCCAATTGAAATGGAGTTTTTAAGCAATGAAACTGGTTTCCACTCAGAAATTTTTAAAATAACAAAAGAATCATAGATTCGTAAATATATTACCTTATGAAAAAAGTATTGTTTTTAGCAACAATTGCCATGCTATGTGGTTGCAATAATGAAATTGACGACATTTTAAACGATTATAAAACAAAACCAAAATTAGAAGATTTGTACGGTTTTTGGCAATTAGAAGGGGTGTATCCGCCCGATACATTAAATGTTGATTATGAAGTTGGAATCTCTCAAGGCACAGTAGGTATTGGTTTAAAAGAAATTATGTATTTAGATCATGAGTATTTACGGTTTTTAAACAAATCTGATGGTGATTCTTTGTTTTATTACAATCAAAAAGATCGACTTTATTGGTATAATACTGAAATGTTGATTAAATCGGTATATGAATCTACCTATAATACTAAAAATCATCAGTATATAGATGAATATCAACTTCCTTATAAATTCGGGAAATCAAAAGATACTTTAATTGCATTTAGTAATTATAAAACGCAGTATTTAATTAAAAGATCTGATATTAAATTTAAAGAATACGTTTTTAATTAACGAAGTGTATCATTAATTTTTTTGTATTTTTATTCAAACTTTTTAAGTTATGATAAAAATACTACGTTTTTTTATAATTTTTTTGTGCTTTACAGTCTATAGCCAACCTGTAAAATTGTTTAAACAGTACACAGGATCGTATGATTTTATTATGATTGGCAATACCATGAACAGCGATCCAAATGGAACTGGTGCTGCTTGTACCATATTAACACAATCAAGCGCGCTGTTAAATTTAAATCCTAATCAAACTATTCAAGCTGCTTTTTTGTACTGGTCGGGTTCTGGAAATTTAAGTCAGGCCGATTTAAACGTGAATTTAAACGGCTTACCCATATCTGCACAAAAAACTTTTACAACAACCGGACCAACTGGTTTAGAATTTTTTGGCGCTTTTGCCGATGTTACCACATTTGTAAAAACAACAGGAAATGTAAATTACACATTATCCGATTTGGATTTAACAAATATTATAGCTCCTTACTGTCCCACTGGTAGCAACTATGCAGGCTGGTCTATCGTAATTGTTTACGAAGATTTAAGCTTACCCAACAGGGTTGTAAGTGTTTACGAAGGTTTTCAGATTGTAGATCACACGGGGCAGAATGTTTCTATTAATTTAAACGGTTTAACGGTAACAGATATAAACAATGCAAAGGTTGGTTTTTTGGCATGGGAAGGCGATGAGAATATTGCAGTAGCCGAAGAATTAAGAATTAACAACCTGTTAGTAAGCAACCCGCCGTTAAACCCGGGTAACAACGCCTTTAATAATACCAATAGCTATACCGGTGCTACCGATTTATGGAATATGGATATTGATTTTTACCCCATTGGTAGTTTTATTTCTTTGGGCGATACTTCTATGACCGTTCAAATAAAAACTGGTCAAGATTTAATAATTGTCAACAATATTGTAGTTGCGTTAAGCAGTTTGTTTGCAGATGCTACTATTAAAATTAACGAAATAGCAGTAGCCTGTAACAGCAGAAAAATTACTGTAAATTATACCGTTTATAATACCAACGGAACAACCCATTTGGTTAAAAATACACCTATTGCTTTTTATGCCGATGATGTTTTGGTGAGAAAAACAAGTACTACAAACGATATTGCAATAAACGGTTCGGAAACTGAAAACATAACATTAACTATTCCAGAAATTTTAGGTGATCATTTTACTATTACAGCTAGTGTAGACGATGACGGCGATAAAAACGGAACCATTGTTGAATTAGACGAAACTAACAATACAGCTACTGAAAATGTTGTACTAATTTTTGGACCAGAAGTTAATAAACCAGAAGATATGGTGCTGTGCGACTATGAAGAAAATGGTTTTGTAGTTTTTAATTTAACACCAAAAATGTTAGAAGCCAGTAATGATAATAATGTTCTAATGAGTTTTCACGAAAGCAAGTCCGATGCAGAAAAAGGTATTAAGGCTATAGAAAATTATGACCGTTACGAATTAAAAACGTATAGTTCTAAAAATATTTGGATTAGGGTAGAAGATAAAGTTACCGGCTGTGCAACTGCCACATCTTTTAAAGTTACAGCACAAATGAAACCTTTTACCGAGCTAAAATCGCCTTTAATGATTTGTAATTTTAAAGATAATCCGTTGGCAGCAAACTTATCTTTGGCGTCTATTTTATTGCCTAGAATATTTGATTACGCAGGTGAAATAGAACTGAAATTTTACGAAACGCTTGCCGATGCAGAAAATCAAACAAATGAAATTAAAAATTTAAATCATTACCAGCCACCGCATTTTCCATACATCATTTATATTAAAGCAATAGGAACTACCGAATTATGGTGCGATAATATTATTCAATTACAACTGAATGATTGTGTGGTTCCTAAAGGTATTTCACCTAACGAAGATGGTTTAAATGATGGTTTTGATTTGGAAATTTTTAACGTGGTTGAACTAAAAATCTATAACAGATACGGAATGGAAGTGTACAAACACGGCGAGGGTTACACCAATCAATGGAAAGGAGTTGATAAAGGAGGTAAAGAATTACCATCGGGTACATATTATTACATGTTTAAAACACTTTTTGATACCTATGTTGGGTATGTATATGTTATAAAAGAAGTGCAATAGATTTTAAAGAAAAATCCGATCATTGATCGGATTTTTTTGGTTTTATGCCATTGTTGTATAAACGTTTTGCACGTAATAGTTTTTCTTGATATTTTTAATTAGTTATATTTTTAATTAGTATATTAACCCGTAGTGCATTATAGAAAAAGTTGCTCAAAAGATTAAAAATCAGTATAT